>NZ_JBFUAF010000005.1:0-246478 GCF_056406415.1 Arthrobacter sp. P1_C12_2
CGTTCGACTTGCATGTGTTAAGCACGCCGCCAGCGTTCATCCTGAGCCAGGATCAAACTCTCCGTTGAAGTAAAACAGACACAACATGCGCCCCCGGGAAAACGGGATGCACACGCTGCACAAAATTTGAAACCAGCTGTAAAAACCAGACCACACCACGGGGTGGCGCAATCCAGTCAATTCAACCAATTCAATACAATAAATTGGTATCAACAAACTTGGCACACTATTGAGTTCTCAAACAACAGATACATTCGAATACTTGCCGAAACAATTCATTTCCATGAATTCTTTATTTCGTTTTTCTTCGCTGCGATGTTCATAGCTTATTTCATTCATTTCCACTTTGCAAATTCACGATTTTCATCGGAATTTCACCTTGTGGAGCGAATCCGCCCAGCAGAATTGAAGCAAATTCCATTGTGTGCGCCTAGCGCATGAAGAATTGCTTCTCATTTGTGGGGGTTTGTCACCACTCAACGGCGGCGACTCAGAAAACAATACACGCTCCTTCCCGGCCGCGCAAATCGGCCGGGAAGGAGCGTGCGGGTGCGTTTTCGACGCTGATCAGGACGCGGCGACTTCCACCGTTGCCAGGTTCTTCTTGCCCCGGCGCAGGAGCAGGTAGCGCCCGTGCAGCAATTCGCTCGCCGCGATGACGGCGTCGGGGTCGGAAACCTTCGCGTTGTTGACGTAGGCCCCGCCTTCCCCCACGGTGCGGCGTGCGGCGGACTTGCTCTCTGACAGGCCGGAGGCGACCAGCAGCTCGATGATGCCGAGGGCGCCGGCGTCGACAGTGGTGGAGGGCAGCTCGGAGGTCGCCGCCCTCAATGTCGCTTCGTCCAGTACGGAGAGATCGCCGTTGCCGAACACCGCGGCGGATGCCGCAATGACCTTCTCCGTGGCGTCCACGCCATGGACGAGCGAGGTCACCTCGTAAGCCAGTTTCCGCTGGCCTTCGCGGGCGAAGGGCCGTTCGGCGACCGCGAGCTCCAGTGCTTCAATCTCGGCCTGGCTCAGGAAGGTGAACACTTTGAGGCGGTCTGCGACATCGGCGTCCGCCGTATTGAGCCAGAACTGGTAGAAGGCGTACGGGCTGCACATGGCCGGATCCAGCCAGATCGCGTTGCCCTCGCTCTTGCCAAACTTGGTGCCGTCAGAGTTGGTGATGAGCGGCGTTCCCAGGGCGTGGACATGCTTGCCCTCAACCTTGCGGATCAGCTCGGTGCCACTGGTGAGGTTGCCCCACTGATCCGAGCCGCCGGTCTGCAGCATGCAACCGTGGTCGCGGAACAACTGCAGGTAGTCCATGCCCTGCAGGATCTGGTAGCTGAACTCCGTGTAGCTGATACCTTCGTCGGAACCGAGGCGGGAGGCGACGGCGTCCTTGCGGAGCATGGTGCCTACACGGTAGTGCTTGCCGATCTCGCGCAGGAAGTCGATGGCGCTCAGGGGCGCCGTCCAGTCCAGGTTGTTGACCATCCGGGCGGCGTTGTCGCCCTCGAAGCTCAGGAAGCGGCGGACCTGCGCCTGCAGGTAGCCCACCCATTCGGACACGGTGTCCTTGGTGTTGAGGGTGCGTTCCGCCGTCGGACGCGGATCACCGATCAGGCCCGTGGAGCCGCCCACCAGTCCGAGCGGCTTGTGGCCGGCCAGCTGGAGCCGGCGCATGAGCAGCAGCTGGACCAGGTTGCCCAGGTGCAGGCTCGGTGCGGTCGGATCGAAGCCGCAGTAATACGTCACGGGGTCGCCGGCGAGGAGCTTTTCCAGCTCTGCCTCATCCGTGGAGACGTGGACAAGGCCACGCCATTTCAGCTCCTGCCAGATATTGGCAAAGCTGGGGTCGTTGTGCTGGGCATCGAGAATATTTAGCTGGGACACGGAATCTAAGTTAGCAGGATCAACAGATCCGCATCGCAGGTGACGCCGTGCATCCGGGAGCCGGACAGCCAAGACCGCCCGGCAGCCGGACCGGGTCTACTCCTCGATGCCTGCCGGGACTCCGGCAGCGGCGATGAGCCGCAGGCGCTGCGTGGGCCGGGTCATGGCCACATACAGGTCGCCCACCCGGCCGTGCTCGTGGTTGAGCATGTCCGTCGGTTCCAGGACCACGACGCCGTCAAATTCCAGTCCCTTTGCCTCGCGGGGACTGATCACCACGATGTCCTGGGCATAACTCCCCGCGCCTGTCCCGACACGGTGGCCGTAGACGGCCCGCAGGGCCGCGCTGGCCTCGGGGAGAAGGTCGCCGTCGGCGATGACCGCCAGCAGGCCGCCCTCGATGGCGTCCAGTTCCTCCGGAAGCACTTCGACGAGCTTGTTGACGATCTGGCCCTGACTGACCTTGTCGATGAACGGCGACCAGTGCCCTTCCCGGACGGCCTTGGGCGCCGAAACCACCAGTCCGGCCGCGGTCGCCATGCGGGCGGCGGCCTCGGCGATCTGGGACGGGGTGCGGTAGTTGACGGTCAGTTCCTCGAGCTGCCAACGGTCGCCGAACATGGGGCCCAGCGCGCTGTGCCAGGAGTTGGCGCCGGCGACGGAGCTGGTCTGGGCGATGTCCCCCACGATCGTGAACGACTTCAGCGGGCAGCGGCGGACCAGCAGCCGCCACTGCATGGGTGACAACTCCTGCGCTTCGTCCACCACGATGTGCCCGAAGGCCCAGGAACGGTCCGTGGTGGCACGCTCCGCAGCGGTCAGCCGCGTCTCACGCTCCTGGTTCTGGTCCACCAGGTCTTCGGCCGTGACGAGGACGTCCACGCCGGCGGTTTCCATGTTGACCAGGGTCTGCTTGGCGTTGGCCAGGTCGCGGGCGCGGTCCTGTTCCTGCTGCGCCAGGCCGCGTCCGGCGGCGGCATCAAGCTCCCCGAGCAATTCGGCAGCCTCGTCGAGCAGCGGAACGTCGGACTCGGTCCAGGGCGAATCGGCAGGACGGAGCAGCAACGCGCGTTCCTCCGGGCTGAGATTCGGGGTGCATGCCTCGAGGATGGCCGGCTTGCTGAGCAGCTCCCCCACGAGCTTCTCCGGGGTCATCGGCATCCAGCACAGGTTCAGGGCGATCCGGACATCCCGGGCGGAACGAACATCCTCGGCCAGGTAGGAGCGGTCGGCGTTGTTGCCGATGTTGCCTGCCTCCACCAGCTCCGTCATCTGCTCGGTCAATTCGCGGAGCAGGATCTTGACGAAGGAGACGCGGGCCTCGTTGTGCGGTTTGCCCGTGGCGCGCGCCCTTTCCTTGGCGCGGCGGACCTGCCTGGGCGTGAGGACCAGCTTGCGGCCGTCAACCTCGAGGGTGCGGTTTCCGGCCGGAATGCGCTGCCGGTTGGCCACGGCGTTGGCGACAACCTCGGCCATGTCGAGCCGGCCCTTGATGGCGGCCACGGCCGAGTCCGGCTCGGCGACGGCGGTGATGCCGGGCATGAGCCGGCCCAGGCTCGCCATAACGACGCCGGTCTCGCCGAGCGAGGGCAGCACGCGTTCGATGTAGTTCATGAAGGACGACGTCGGCCCCACCAGCAGGACGCCGGCGCTCTTGAGCCTGTCCCGATGCGTGTAGAGCAGGTACGCGGCCCGGTGCAGGGCCACAGCGGTCTTGCCCGTGCCAGGACCGCCCTGGACCACGAGGGCACCGGAGATGGAGGAACGGATGATCCGGTCCTGCTCGGACTGGATGGTGCCGACGATGTCTGACATCCGGCCCGTCCGCTTGGAATTCAGGGCAGCCAGCAGCGCGCCTTCGCCCTGGAGCGAATCGTTGTCGGCGAGCATGTCGGCGTCGAGCACGTCATCCTCGATCGCCTTGACCTCGCGGCCCTGCAGGATCAGGTGACGGCGGCGGCGGACGCCCTGCCGGTCGAACGCCGTGGCCTGGTAAAAATGGCCGGCCTCGGGCGCACGCCAGTCCACCATGAGCCGCTGCAGGTCCTCGGTGGTCAGGCCGATGCGGCCGATGTACTGGGCCTCTCCGGAATCCAGATCCAGACGGCCGAACACGAGCCGGTCATCGACGGCGTCAAGCTGGGCGAGGCGGTCCTCGTAGAGGGCAGCGAAGGCATCGCGTTCGGAAACGTTCTGCATGGTGCCCACGGCACCGGCACGGCGCACCTGGGCCAACTGGGTGCGCTTCTCCGCCCGCAACTCATCGAGCCGGGCGTAAAGTCCGGCCACATAGTCGCGTTCATGGATCAAATCAGCGTCGTGCATCGAACGTTCCCCTATCGAAAAAGACAGACCTACCATTCTACAGCCATTTCGATTGACGTCACTGTCGTATGTCTCCCGAACAATGCCAAGGCAGTCTTCGTCAGGGAATTCTACCCACCCATTCCGGATGGTCCACCCCCGCAGTCCCCGCTAGATCCGCAGCAGAGACCGGACGTTGTGGCCGGTCAGGGCGGTGCGGCCGCCAAGTTCGTCCAGTTCCATGACCACGCCGACGCCGGCTACGTGGATCCCGCACCGCTCGAACAGCCGCGCCGCGGCGCCGAGCGTGCCGCCTGTGGCGAGCACGTCGTCGAGGATCAGCACCCGGCTCCCCGGCGCCAGATCCGTGGTGTGCAGCTCAAGGGTGGCAGTGCCGTACTCCAGGGCGTAGTCCTCGGAAAACACTTCGCGCGGCAGCTTGCCGGCTTTGCGGACCGTGATAACTCCGGTCCCGGTGGCGTAGGCGGCGGCCGCCGCGAGCAGGAAGCCGCGGGCCTCCACTCCGGCGACGGCGTCGAACTGGCCCTGGAAAGGTCCCACCAGGGCATCGACGACGGCCCCGAAGGCGGCGCCGTCGGCGAACACCGGTGTCAGGTCCTTGAAGCTGACCCCGGGTTTGGGATAGTCCGGGATGGTGGCGCACAGCCCCTTGATCAGCTCATCCACCGGCATTGCAGTCGTCGTCTGGTTCGGCTCGCTTTGATTCACCCATCCACCTTACTGGCTGGTAGCGGGACGTCCACCGGGCCGCGGCGTCCCGGGCCGGCCGCCTCGGGGCAACCCATCGGTCATCTAATGTTCACGCCGGCGGCGCCGGATTCGCCGCTCCCGTCCACCCCGCCGGTGATTGAATGCTCCAATGCGACACGAAATTGTCCTCTCCGGCCACGGGGTCCGTCTGGTTCCGCTGGCCCCTCACCACGCGGCGGGCCTCTTTGATTTTGTGGATCCCGGCATGTGGGCAGGCATGGCGGCACGCATGCCTGACTCGAGCGGCGAGCTGGCGGCACTGTTCCAGTCACGGCTGGAGGATCCCGCCACCCTCCCGTTCGCCGTGACAGACGGGCGCACCGGCGCCCTGCTGGGCACGACCTCCCTCCGCGACTACGTCCCTGCCCAACAGCGCGTGGAAATCGGCGGAACATTCTACGGGCGGCAGTTCTGGGGCAGCCACGTCAATCCCGCGAGCAAGCACATGCTCCTCGCCTACGCCTATGAGGTATTGGAAGTGCACCGGGTGGCTTTCCGCTGCGACGCCCGCAACACCCGGAGCGCGGAGGCGATCGAACGGCTCGGCGCCCAGTTCGAGGGGGTCCTCCGCGGCCACCGCGCGGCGCCCGGCGGGGGCCGCGCGGATACCGCCATCTTCTCGATCCTCTCGCAGGAGTGGCCGCAAGTGCGCGAAGACCTTCGGCGCCGCCTCGCCCCCTTCGCCGTCGGCGCCGACTACGGGCTCAGCAGCTTCGCCGCCACCTAGACATCGCTACTCCCCTGCCCGTGGAGGCACGGCTTCCGGCGACACGGCACCTGGAGACACGGCGTCGCCGCCCGGTGCCGGCGGGCGCAGGAGTCCGTTGGCAAGGCCGTAGGAGACGACGCCCAGCGCTGTTCTGAGCGCGCGCTCGGCGTCGAACCGTCCGGCCGCCACGCTGCTCAGCCGGGCGTAGTCCCCGGCCCACCCGGACCGGCGGAACCTGTCGGCGTCACCATGAAGGAGCCGTCCGTACAGGACGTCCTCAAACTGGTCATGGTCGGCCAGGGCGATTTCGGCCATGAGCGCCTCGCGGTCCCGGATCATCCCGTTCGTGAACATACCGGCCGTTTCCGCTGCGCCCTCGGCTATCCGGGGGTCAGCCGTGTAGTTGCACAGCCGCAGGGCTCGTACTACGAGTTTGAGCGAGACGTGTTCTTCCGGAACGATGAATTTCCGCAGCAGGGCCGCACGGAAGAGCTCAACCCAGTGCCTGCGCTCTGCCTCGACGGAGTCCGCCGGAACCTGCTCGCCGTCAGACGTGAACAGTTCCACCATGCGGAAGTACTCGGTGGCCAGCTGCGCGAAGATCTGGAGCCGCTCCAGCTCGCTGCCCGGTTTTCCGCGTTTCCCCTCGCCCATAATGCTCCATCCTCCCCCACCGCGGGTGCCGGCATCAGCGTGCCGGCATCAGGGTGCCGGCACGGCGCGTGCCGAGCGCCCGACACGTCACGCGCCGCGGGTGCTTGCCGCCTTTGCCGGCTTTGCCGCCTTGTAGCGGGAGACTGTCGGGTCGCCGCTGAGCCAGAACCGCCAGGGGTAGTCGTGGCTCCCGCCGGCGCCGGAGACCCCGACACGTGGGCCGGAGCTGATGCCAGCCTCGACCCCTTCCGGCGGGTGCGCGGGCGGTTCCAGCCGGAACGGCGGCGCGAGGGCGTCCCGCCCGCTGTCCGCCGTCGTCAACCCCAGCGCGGTGGCCAGCCGGGCAGGCCCACTCGCGAGGTCGAGGTCCGATTTCGACGTCTGCCGCCTGGCTCTGGCCAACTCGTGACCGGCAACCACTTCGCCGGCCCGCAGCAGCAGCGCCGACGCCACGCCCTCGGGCCCGCACACGATATTGGCGCAGTGGTGCATCCCGTACGTGAAGTACACGTAGAGGTGGCCGGCCGGGCCGAACATCGGGGCGTTGCGGGCCGTTTGGCCGCGGAAGGTATGGGACCCGGGGTCAGGGTGGCGCGAATCATGCGGGCCAAGGTAAGCCTCCACTTCGGTAATCCGGACCGAGACGGATCCGTCGCGCCCGTCGTGCGTCAACACGGCGCCGAGGAGCAGCGGCGCCACGTGCCGGGCATCGGCCGAGAGCAGCTCGCGGACCGGCCCGGCCGCGCCGGACTCCGTGCCGGACTGGGCAGGAAGCGGGCTGGAAGTCATGCTCAGACTTTAACAAACACCGCCGGAAGACCATACGGCCGTGTCCGAATCCCGCTAGCAGCTGTTCCGCGAAGCTGGCAGGATGGGGTCATGGACTTCTGGCAGCGCTACCGGGCAATCGATGCCCGGGACACCCGATTCGACGGGCAGTTCTACACCGCTGTCCGGACCACCGGCATCTACTGCCGGCCCTCGTGCCCCGCGCGGACGCCCAAGGCGGACAACGTCACGTTCTATGAAACGTCCGCTGCGGCGCACGACGCCGGCTACCGTGCGTGCAAACGCTGCCTGCCCGAGGCTGTGCCCGGCACGCCGGCCTGGAACGTGCGCTCCGATATCGCCGGCCGGGCCATGCGGCTCATTAATGACGGCGTGATCAACCGCGACGGCGTCGAGGGGCTAGCGGCCCGGCTCGGCTACTCCTCGCGCCAGCTCAACCGGATCCTCAGCCACGAACTCGGCGCCGGCCCGCTGTCCCTGGCGCGGGCGAGCCGCGCCCAGACCGCCCGCACCCTGTTGGTCTCCACGGCCATGAAAGTCTCGGACATCGCGTTTGCCGCCGGATTCAGCAGCGTGCGCCAGTTCAACGAGACCATCGGCGAGGTCTTTGCGATGACGCCTTCCGGCCTCCGGGCCACAGCCCGGCATCACCGCTCCCCCGCGGCGACCACAGCGCTCACGCTCAACCTTCCGTACCGCGAACCGTTCGACCCCGGCGTCTTCGACTTCCTCGCCGTCCGCGCCATCCCCGGGATCGAGGAAGGTACCTCCAGTTCCTACGCCCGGACCCTGCGGCTGACCCACGGCGATGCCCGCTTCCGGGTGGATTACGACGCCGGGGCGGCGGGGCGTCCGCTCGTGCTGACCATCGGCGCCGTCGACCTCCGGGACCTGGCCGCCCTGCTCAGCAGGGTCCGCCGCCTGCTGGACCTCGACGCCGATCCCGTCGCCATCGATGCCGCCCTCGCCGCCGACCCCCGCCTGGCCGCCACGGTGGCGCGCACGCCGGGCATGCGGATGCCCGGCGCCGTTGACCCGCAGGAGCTGCTGATCAGGGCCATGATCGGCCAGCAGATCACGGTGGCTGCCGCGCGGACCGCCCTGGTCCAGCTCTCCGCGGTGGGGAGCCAGAGCCTGGTGCCCGACGACGGCCTCCACCGGCTGTTTCCGACGGCGGCACAGATTGCCGAGACCGGGTTCGAACTGCTCCGCGGCCCGCAGCGGCGGATCGATGCCGTCCGGGGCGCCGCGGCCGCGATGGCCTCGGGCGATCTCGACTTCGGCTACGGCGATGATGTGCAGGGACTGGAGGCCAAGCTCCTGCCCCTGTCCGGCGTCGGACCGTGGACCGTGGGATACGTCGCGATGCGGGTCATTGGCGCGCCGGATGTGTTCCTGGCCAACGACGCCGCGGTCCGCAACGGCATCCGCTCGCTCGCCCAGACCCCCGACGGCACTGCCCTGACCCCCGATTTCCGTGAGGTCAGTCCATGGCGCTCGTACGCCACCATGCACTTGTGGCGCGCAGCAGCGGCTGCCCAGGCCGCGGCGCGCACCGCGTCTCTGCATCAAAAACAGACTCAAAAGCTGAATCAAAAGCAGACTCCGAAGAAAGCGAAACCATGAAAGCCCAGCTGTTGACCATGTCCACCCCGGACGGTCCTTTCACCATCATTGCCCGCGCCGGCGTCGTTCTGTCATCGGGCTGGACCGCCGTTCCCGGTGAGCTGACCGGGCAGATCCACGCGGACCTGCTGCCAGGCGAATTCGAGACCGTCGCCGGACTGGGCTCCATCTCGGCGGCGGTGGAGGCGTTCTACGCCGGCGATCCGGAGCCGGCCATGGCGGTGCCGGTGCTGCAGAAGTCCGGTCCGTTCCGCAGCCATGCCTGGGATGTGCTGCGCACGGTCGCGCCGGGGCGCCCGGTGACGTACACGGAGTATGCGGAGCTGTCCGGCAACGCCAAGGCCGTCCGGGCGGCGGCCAGCGCCTGCGCCTTCAACGCGGCGGCCCTGTTTGTTCCCTGCCACCGCGTCATCCGGACCGACGGGACCCTGGGCGGCTTCCGCTGGGGACTGGCCATCAAGGGCAGCCTGCTGGACCGGGAACACGAACTCGCCCTCGCCTCCGCACGGCCTTAGGCCTGAGGCCTGCTCGGGCCCCGGCACCGCGCCGGCCGACGTATGGCCCGCGACGACCTGGGCGTGCTCAGTTGTTGACGGGAACTCCGGCGGGCCAGGGCAGCAGCTCCGGAAGATCGACGCCGTCGGCCGCTGCGGTGGCACGCAGGCTGCCGAGCGTGGGGGTGCGGCCGGCGAGCCACGCGGCGATGTCCGTGAGCATGCCGTTGATCACGGTCGATGTTCCGCCGCTCCCGATGGCCACCGCGGGCAGGCCGAGCGGCTGCAGCACGAAGCGCTGGCCCTCGGGCACCCGGGCGGAGAGGAAGTCGAAGAGGTGCCCGCAGAAGGGGCGGCTCCAGGTTTCCGGTCCGTGGCCAGTGCCGAGATCGGCGGCATGGATGACGAGTTCGCGCCACAGCGCCAGGCCGCCGTCGAACACGACGCCCCCGCGGTAGGTGATGGGCTCGCGCCAGCCGGCCGCGTCGAGCGTGTCGAAGGCGCGCAGGACCCGGTCCAGCGCTGAGTCAAGGTCGGCCTTGTGCTCCGCGAGGCTGTGGCCGGCCGCCATCTCGATGGCGCGGTTCCGTCCATCGAAGCCGCCGTCGTAGAGTTCGACGCCCTCGCCGCGGGCGGCGTATTCGAGCTGGCGGCCCATCGCGTTGGCGATCCCGCAGATGTGGGCCAGCACGTGCCCGCGGCTCCAGCCGGGCAGTTCCGACGGCGCGTTGATGTCCTGTTCCGTCAGTTTCGCGGCGATTCCGGCCACGACGCCGGCGGCGCGGTGCAGTTCCGCCCGAAGGTTATCTGGTGTGATTGAGGTCATGGCGCCAATCCTAAACCGAGCCACCGAATTAACATGGATTAACTGAGCGGGACCCGATCAGCGGGGCGCGTAGCGGTGCCGGATGTGCCGGCGGTCGTGCCGGGCCTGCCAGAATTCGATTTCGCGGGGTCGGATGGCGTAGAGCTGCCAGCCTGTGTTTTCATTGTTTGCATTTTCGCCGCCGTCGGCGCCGGGCCGGTCCCGCCAGTCCGCGGCCGACGCCTCGGCGGACAGCTCCACGACGTCCCCGGCCACCCGCACCTGGCGGCCCTGCTGTTGCCAGAAGAAGTTCAGCGCCGCGTGCGGGTTCACCGCGAGCTCGTGCCCCTTGCGGGATTCCCGGGAGGTCGCGAAGTGCCAACCGTCGGCGTCGATGTCCTTCAGGATCAGCATCCGCGACGACGGCCGGCCCTGCTCATCGGCGGTGGCCAGGCTGCACGCGTTGGGCTGCGGAACTCCGGCCGCCAGCGCTTCGGCGAGCCACAGCCGGAAGAGTTCGGCAGGGTCCGCTGGTGCCGCATCCGGGTCGAAATCCGGGAGGCGGTCGGGGAAATCGGGCAGGGCGCGCAGCATTTGGCGGAACGATTCGCTCATATGGCTACCTTAACGAAGAAGGTCCCGGCAGGCTCGACCACCGTGGTCGTGCTTGCCGGGACCTTCCCCACCTCTTGCTACCGCGCGTACTCTCGCACGCCCGCGAGCTCGCCCTCAAGGGCCAGCAGCTGGCGTTCGACGGCGGCCGGTGCGGTGCCGCCCTGGGAGTTCCGGCTGTTGAGCGAACCCTCAGTGGACAGGACCGTGCGGACCTCCGGCGTCAGGTGCTCCGAGATGGCGGCGTATTCCTCGTCCGTCAGGTCCCAGAGCTCGACGCCGCGGCTTTCGGCCTGCTTCACCGCGGCGCCGGAGAGCTCGTGCGCCTCGCGGAACGGAACGCCCTGGCGGACCAGCCATTCGGCAATGTCCGTCGCCAGCGCGAAGCCCTGCGGGGCCAGCGCTTCCATCCGTTCGGTGTTGAACTTCAGCGTCGCGATCATGCCGGACACTGCCGGGAGCAGGACCTCCAGCGTGTCGGCGGCGTCGAAGACCGGCTCCTTGTCCTCCTGCAGGTCGCGGTTGTAGGCGAGCGGCAGGCCCTTCAGGGTGGCCAGCAGCCCGGTCAGGTTGCCGATCAGCCGGCCAGCCTTTCCGCGCGCCAGTTCCGCCACGTCCGGGTTCTTCTTCTGCGGCATGATCGAGGAGCCGGTGGAGTAGGAATCGTGCAGGGTGACGAAGGAGAACTCCTTCGTGGCCCACAGGATCACTTCCTCCGAGACCCGGGACAGGTCCACGCCGATCATGGCCGTGATCCAGGCGAACTCGGCGAAGACGTCGCGGGAGGCGGTGCCGTCGATCGAGTTGTGCGTGGCCGAGAAGAAGCCCAGGTCCGCGGCGACTGCCTCGGGGTCCAGTCCGAGCGAGGAGCCCGCCAGGGCACCCGAGCCGTAGGGCGAAACCCCGGCGCGCTTGTCCCAGTCCTGCAGCCGCTGCACGTCGCGCAGCAGCGCCCAGGCGTGGGCCAGCAGGTGGTGGCTGAGCAGGACGGGCTGGGCGTGCTGCAGGTGGGTGCGGCCGGGCATGGCCACCCCCTGGTGCGCCTTGGCCTGGTCCACGAGTGCGTCGATCGTGGCGAGCACGCCGCGGGCGATGATCCGGGCGTGGTCGCGCAGGAACATCCGGCCCAGCGTGGCCACCTGGTCGTTGCGGGACCGGCCGGCGCGGAGCTTGCCGCCAAGCTGGGTGCCGGCGCGCTCGATCAGGCCGCGCTCCAGCGAACCGTGCACGTCCTCATCGGACTCCGCCGGCAGGTAGGCGCCGGAGGCGACGTCCTCATCCAGCTGGGTCAGGGCGGCAAGCATGCCCTCGAGTTCGGCGTCGTCCAGCAGCCCGGCCTTGTGCAGCACGCGGGCGTGCGCCTTGGAGCCAGCGATGTCGTAGCGGGCCAGCCTCCAGTCGAAGTGCGTGGACTTGCTCAACGCGGCGAGGGCGTCCGCGGGGCCGCCGGCGAACCGGCCGCCCCACAGCGCGCCGGTGTTGGTGGCTTCGGACTTCTGCTCAGCCACAGGGGCTACTCTCCTGCCACGCGGATGTCGCGGCCGGAGGCAACCTTGGCGGACATGCCCCACAGCTCGATGAAGCCGCGCGCCATGGACTGGTCGAAGGTGTCGCCGGTGTCGTACGTGGCGAGGTCGAAGTCGTACAGCGAGGTCTCGGAGCGGCGTCCGTTGACGATCGCCTGGCCGCCGTGCAGCACCATGCGGATGTCGCCGGAGACGTACTTTTGGGTGTCCTCGATGAAGGCGTCGAGGGAGCGCTTGAGCGGGGAGAACCACTGGCCGTCGTAGACCAGCTCGGCCCAGCGCTGGCCGACGGTCGCCTTGAAGCGGGCCTGCTCGCGCTCGATTGTGATGTCTTCGAGGTGCTTGTGCGCGGTGATGAGCGCCATGGCGCCCGGCGCCTCATAGATCTCGCGGGACTTGATGCCCACGAGGCGGTCCTCGACGACGTCGATCCGGCCGACGCCCTGGGCGCCGGCGCGGCGGTTGAGTTCTTTGATGGCCTGCAGCGGGGTGACCTTGACGCCGTCGATCGCGACCGGCACGCCGGCCTCGAAGGAGATGGTGACCTCATCCGGTGCTGGCGGGAATTCCGGGGTGGCGGTGTAGTCGTAGATGTCCTTGGTGGGGGCGTTCCAGATGTCTTCGAGATAGCCGGTTTCGACGGCGCGGCCCCAGACGTTCTGGTCGATCGAGTACGGGTTCTTCTTGGTGGTCTCGATCGGCAGTCCCTTTTCCTCGGCGAAGGCAATGGCCTTGTCGCGGGTCAGGGCGAGGTCGCGGACCGGTGCGATGCACTTCAGGTCCGGGCCGAGGGTCTGGATGCCGACTTCGAAGCGGACCTGGTCGTTGCCCTTGCCGGTGCAGCCGTGTGCGACGGTGGTGGCGCCGAATTCGCGGGCGGCCTTGACCAGGTGCTTGACGATCACCGGGCGGGAGATGGCCGAGACCAGCGGGTAGTGGCCCTGGTAGAGGGCGTTGGCCTTCAGCGTGGGCACGCAGTACTCGTTGGCGAACTCGTCGCTGGCGTCGGCGACGTAGGCTTCGACGGCGCCGCAGCCCAGCGCGCGCTGGCGGATGGTCTCCAGCGATTCGCCGCCCTGTCCGACGTCGACCGCCACGGCGATGACCTCGGCGCCGGTGGCTTCACCGATCCAGCCGATGGCTACGGAAGTATCCAGGCCACCGGAGTAGGCCAGAACAATACGCTCAGTCACGGAAATGCTCCTTAGTAGTTTGGTCATGCTTTAAGTCTCGGAAAAATCTCTGTTGCAAGCCTGTCACAAGCCCGGTGCGCCCGGTACGTTGCGCGGCTTATTGGCCGGCTTCCTCGGCGAACTGCAGGAAGCGTGCGGCGATGTCCGCGCCGCCCAGGGGGTCCCGGGTGACAAGCAGGACGGTGTCGTCCCCGGCGATGGTGCCCAGGATCGAGGGCATCACGGAGTGGTCGATTGCGAGGGCCAGGAAGTTCGCGGCACCCGGCGGCGTCCGGAGCACCACGAGGTTGGCGGAGGCCTCGGCGGTGACGAGCAGTTCCCCGCACAACCGGGTCAGCCGGGCGTCGAGGATTTCCTGCGTGACGCCGCTCTTGGCCGCCCGTTCGCCGCCCTCCCCCGGGACGGCGTAGACCAGCACGCCGTCCTTGCCGCGGACCCGGACGGCGCCGAGTTCCACGAGGTCGCGGGAGAGCGTGGCCTGGGTGACCTGGACGCCGTCGTCCGCGAGCAGCGCGGCGAGCTCGGCCTGGGACCGGACCGATTCGCCCGTCAGAATCGCCGTGATCCGTGCCTGCCGGGCAGTCTTGGTGGCCGGGCTGGCCCCCGGAGAGGCTGGCTGGACGGACATCAGGCCAAGCCGTCCACCGGCGCCAGCCCGTCAACTGGCGCCAGCCCGTCAACAACGGCAAGGCCGGAGCGATGCATGAGCCAGGCCATCAGCGCCTTCTGGGCATGGAGCCGGTTTTCGGCCTCGTCCCAGACCACCGATTGCGGGCCGTCAATGACGTCCGCGGCGATCTCGTAGCCCCGGTAGGCCGGCAGGCAGTGCAGCACGACGGCGTCCGGCGCCGCGAGCTTCATCGCCGCGCTGTCCACGGAATACGCCCGGAACAGGTTCATCCGCGCTTCCTTCTCCGCCTCCTGGCCCATGGACACCCAGGTGTCGGTGGCGACGACGTCGGCGCCCAGGAGGGCCTCGGCGGGGTCGACCGTCACCAGCACGGAGCCGCCGGTCTCCGCGGCGCGGTCCTCGGCCGCTGCAATGATCTCCGCGGACGGCAGGTACCCGTCCGGTCCGGCGATGCGGACGTTCATGCCCGCCGTGACGCCGGCCAGCAGGTAGGAATTGGCCATGTTGTTGGCCGAGTCGCCCAGGTACGCCATGGTCAGGCCCTTGAGCGAGCCCTTGTGCTCCTTGACGGTCAACAGATCGGCGAGGAGCTGGCACGGGTGGTAGTCATCGCAAAGGGCGTTGATGACCGGAACGCGGGAGTTCGCGGCCATGGCGACCAGGCCGGCGTGCGCGCCGGTGCGCCACACGATGGTGGACACCATGCGTTCGAGCACCTTGGCGGTGTCCTCGACCGATTCCTTGTGCCCGATCTGCGCTTCGCCAGGATTGATGATGAGCGCGTTGCCGCCCATGTCCGCGATTCCCGTGGCGAAGGAGACCCTGGTCCGGGTGGAGGTCTTGTCGAAGATGACGGCCACGGTCTGGCGTCCGTTGCCCGCCGCGGCGAAGGGCTGCACGCTGTAGGGCGCGGCCTTCATCCGGACGGCGAGCTCGAGGACCTCGGCCTGTTCGGCCGGGCTGAGGTCCGTGTCCTTAAGGAAGTGGCGGGTGGGCACTGAGGCGGTCACGGCGGCGGTCACTTGGAGTCCTTTGCGGCGTTGTCACTTGAAGTGGCGGGCTTTTCGGCGGAGAGCTTGGCGGTCTCGAGCAATGCGGGCAAAGCGGCCAGGAAACGGTCGGCTTGCTCGGTGGTCAGGATCAGCGGCGGTGCCAGCCGGATGGTGCGCGGGCCCGGGCTGTTGACGATGAACCCGGCGTCGAGGCCGGCCGCAACGACGCCCGGGGCGACGTCGGCGTCGAGGTCGAAGCCGATCAGCAGCCCCTCGCCGCGGACCTCGGTCACGCCGGCGATCCCGGCGAGGCCGGCGCGCAGCTTCTCCCCAAGGTTACGGACGTGCGCCAGGATGTCCTGGTTTTCCAGGACGTGCAGGGTGGCGAGGGCAGCCGCGGTGGCCACCGGGTTGCCGCCGAATGTCGTCCCGTGCTGGCCGGCGGTCAGTAGCGCGGACGTTTCCGGGCCGAACGTCAGGAGCGCGCCGACCGGGAAGCCGCCGCCCAGGCCCTTGGCGAGGGTCACGGCGTCGGGCACGATCCCGGCGTCCTCGCTGGCCAGCCACTTGCCGGTGCGGCCGATGCCGGTCTGGACCTCGTCGAGGATCAGCAGGGCGCCGGCCGCGCTCGTGGCGTCGCGGGCCGCTTTGAGGTAGCCGGCGGGCAGCGGCCGGACGCCGGCCTCGCCCTGGATCGGTTCGAGGAAGACGGCGGCGGTGGTCTCATCCACGGCGGCGCGGAGGGCGTCGATGTCACCGAACGGGACATGCACGACGCCGCCGGGCAGCGGCGCGAACGGCGCCCGGTAGGCCTCCTTGGAGGTAAGCGCTAGGGCCCCCATGGTGCGCCCGTGGAAGGCGCCTTCGAGCGCGATGATTTTGGTGCGCGGCTTCTCCGCTGAGCCGGCATTGCGGCGCGCCAGCTTGAAGGCCGCCTCAACGGCCTCGGTGCCGGAGTTGGCGAAGAACACCTTGGAGCCCGCCGGCGCGTTGGACAGTTCCAGCAGTTTCTCCGCCAGGGCGATCTGGGTGGGGCTCGTGAAGAAGTTCGAGACGTGGCCCAGGGTGGCCAGCTGGCTGGAGATCACCGAGGTCACGAACGGGTGGGCGTGGCCGAGGGCGTTCACGGCGATGCCGCCGAGCAGGTCCAGGTACTCCTTGCCGTCGGCGTCCCACACGAGGCAGCCGGCGCCGCGGACCAGGACCCGCTGCGGGGTGCCGAAGACGCCCAGCAGGGAGGACGAGTAGCGGGACAGCCACTGCGCGCCGCTGTTCGTTCCAGTCATAACGGAAGCTTTGGGAGCCGAGCCGGCGATGGGGGCCCGGGTGTGGTCGGGCACCGCGAAGCGGGCGGGGGCCCCATCGCCGGTCGGACCCATCCCAACAGTTTCGTTCATGCGTTCACTTCCTCGTCCGGGACGACCTGCGTGCCGATGCCGGCGGTCGTGAAGGTTTCCAGCAGCATCGAGTGCGGCAGCCGGCCGTCCACGATGTGCGCTCGTTCCACGCCGCCCTCGACGGCCTTCAGGCAGGCTTCCATCTTCGGAATCATGCCCGATTCCAGGCCGGGGAGCAGTTCGCGCAGCTCCGAGACCGTCAGGGAGGAGATGAGCGAGGACCGGTCCGGCCAGTTGGCGTACAGGCCCTCGACGTCGGTGAGGATGACGAGCTTGGAGGCGCCGAGCGCCTCGGCCAGGGCGGCGGCGGCGGTGTCGGCGTTGACGTTCAGGACCTGGCCGGTGGTTTGCGCGCGCTGGGCGCTGTCCGCAGTGCCATCGTCGTGGATTTCCGGGGCGACTGTGGAAATCACGGGAATCCGGCCGGCGGCCACGATGTCCAGGATGCCTTCCGGGTTCACCCCGACCACCTCGCCCACCAGGCCCAGGTCCACCTCCTCGCCGTCCACCACGGTGCCGGTGCGGACGGCGCGGAGCAGTCCGCCGTCCTCACCGGACATGCCGACGGCGTACGGGCCGTGGGAGTTGATCAAGCCCACGAGTTCACGTCCCACCTGGCCGGTGAGGACCATCCGGACCACGTCCATGGCCTCGGGCGTGGTGACCCGCAGCCCGCCCTTGAACTCGGATTCGATCCCGAGCCGGCTGAGCATGGCGTTGATCTGCGGGCCGCCGCCGTGCACCACCACGGGGTGGATGCCGACGTGGTGCAGGAACACGACGTCCTCGGCGAAGGCGCGGCGGAGCTCGTCGTTGACCATGGCGTTGCCGCCGTACTTGATCACCATGGTGCTGCCAGCAAAGCGCTGGATCCAGGGCAATGCCTCGATCAACGTGGCGGCTTTGTCCCGGGCGTCAGACTGGGATGTGGTCTCGCGTGTTTGGGTATTCATACTGTTCGTCCTTACTGCTCGTCCTTCCAGGCGGATTAGCTGGAGTAGGCGCTGTTTTCGTGGACGTACTCGTGGGTGAGGTCGTTGGTGAGGATCGTGGCCTCGGCCCCGCCGGCCTGCAGGTCGATTTCGACGAGGACCTCGCGCGGTTCGAGGTCCACGAGGTTGCGGTCATCGCCGATGCTGCCGTTGCGGCAGATCTGCACACCGTTCATGGACACGTTCAGCTGGTCCGGCTCGAACGCCGCGTCGGTGGTGCCGACGGCGGACAGCACGCGGCCCCAGTTGGGGTCCTTGCCGAATATCGCGGTCTTGAACAGGTTGGAGCGGGCGACGGCGCGGCTGACGATTTCGGCGTCCCGCTCACTCGCGGCGTTGAACGTCCGGATCGCGATGTCGTGGCTGGCGCCCTCGGCGTCGCCGATCAGCTTGCGGGCCAGCTCCGCGCAGACCTGGGTCAGGCCCGCGCCGAAGTCGGCGGCGGACGGCACGGCGCCGGAGGCCCCGGAGGCCAGCAGCACCACGGTGTCGTTGGTGGACATGCAGCCGTCCGAGTCCGCCCGGTCGAAGGTGACCCGGGTGGCGTTGCGGAGTTCGGCGTCGAGCATGTCCGGCTGGACGTCGGCGTCCGTGGTGAGGACCACCAGCATGGTGGCCAGGCCCGGGGCCAGCATGCCGGCACCCTTGGCCATGCCGCCGATGGTGAACTGTGTGCCTTCGGCGTCCGTGCCGGTGAACACGGCCTGCTTGGACACGGAGTCCGTGGTCATGATCGCGGTGGCTGCCGCGGGGCCGCCGTCGGCGGCCAGGCCGGCGGTGGCGGACCCGATTCCGGCCAGGATCTTCTCCATGGGCAGCTGCTCGCCGATCAGTCCGGTGGAGCAGATCACGACGTCGGTGGCGGAGACGCCGAGGGCTTCGGCGGTCTTCTCCGCGGTGGTGTGCGTGTTCTGGAAGCCCTGGGGCCCGGTGCAGGCGTTGGCCCCGCCGGAGTTAAGGAAAACGGCGTCCACGCGGCCGTCCTTGACCACCTCGCGGGACCAGTGCACGGGGGCTGCGGCGACGCGGTTGGACGTGAAGACCGCCGCGGCGGCCTTGGACGGGCCGTCGTTGACCAAGAGGGCCACGTCCGGTTTGCCGGAAGCCTTGAGCCCGGCAGTCACGCCGGCGGCACGGAATCCCTGCGGTGCGGTGATGCTCACGGTGCGACTCCCTGGAGGTTGAGGCCGGCGGTTTCCGCCAGGCCGAGGGCGATGTTCATGGACTGCACGGCGCCGCCGGCGGTCCCCTTGGTCAGGTTGTCGATGGCGCAGCACACGATCACGCGGCCGGTGTGCTCATCGAAGGCCAGCTGCATGACCGTGTGGTTCGATCCCTGGACCGACTTCGTGGAGGGCCACTGGCCCTCGGGGAGCAGGTGCACGAACGGTTCGTCGTCGTAGGCCTCGGCCCAGGCGGCGCGCAGCTCCGCGGCGGTCACGCTGCGTCCGGGCTGCTGCCGGACCTTGGCGGTTGCCGTGGTGAGGATGCCCCGGCTCATCGGCGCCAGGGTGGGCGTGAAGGAGACGGTGACCGGAGCCCTCAGCGCCTTGGAGAGTCCTTGTTCGATCTCCGGGGTGTGCCGGTGTCCCCCGCCTACCCCGTAGGGGCTCATGGAACCCATGACCTCGGCGCCGATCAGGTTGACCTTGGCGGCCTTGCCGGCCCCTGAGGTACCGGAAGCGGAGACGATCACGACGTCGTCGCCTTCCAGCAGCTGGTTGCTGAAGCCGGGCGTGAGGGCCAGCAGGGCCGACGTCGGGTAGCAGCCGGGGACGGCGATCCGGGTGGCGCCGCGGAGGGCGTCGCGTTGGCCGGGCAGTTCCGGCAGGCCGTAGGGCCAGGTTCCGGCGTGCGCGGAACCGTAGAACTTCTCCCAGGCCTCCGGGTCCTCGAGCCGGTGGTCCGCGCCGGCGTCGATGACCAGCGTCCCGGCGGGCAGCTGCGCCGCGATCTCTGCGGACGCCCCGTGCGGAAGCGCCAGGAACACGACGTCGTGCCCGGCCAGGTTATCCACGGTGGTGTCCTCGAGGATGCGGTCCGCCAAGCCATGGAGATGCGGCTGCAATTCCCCTAGTCTGGAACCGGCGTTGCTGTGGGCCGTAATGGCGCCGATGGTGACGTCGGGATGACCGGCGAGGAGCCGCAGGACCTCGCCGCCGGCATAACCGCTCGCCCCGGAAACGGCAACAGAAATAGTCATAAGCACGACTATACAGCAAGAGTATGCATAGATGCCGATATTTATGCATCGATCTGCCTGTGTCTAAATGCCCTCTTCCAATGTGTCCCGCGCAGGGCGCAAAAGCGCGTTCGGAGAGTCGTTCGGGGGCTTCCGCCGGCCGAGGATTCCCCCGCCGATCGGCGGGCGGCGGAGACCCGGGGGCGTATGCTGAGTAGAGGGTGATCTTGACCGTGCAGCTGCGAATGTCAGTTGCAGCGTTGCCCGTTACCGTGACGAGGCCAGCGCCCCATGACCGCCACTTCCACCCTTCCCACCCAAACGCCGGCGCGTCCGCCATCGCGCGTCCGGCAGCCCAACGCCGTAGTCCTGAGCTATTCGGAACTCCTCAAAAGCGTCAAGACCGCCGGCCTTCTCGAACGGCGCGTCGGCTTCTACGTCACCGTCTTTTCCAGCCTGGTGCTGCTGATGGCCGCCACTTGGTTCGGGTTCGCGCTGATCGGTGACAGCTGGTTCCAGCTCCTGATCGCCGCCGCCCTGGGCATCCTTTGCACCCAGCTGAGCTTCCTGGCGCACGAGGCCGGGCACCGGCAGATCTTCGCCTCCCGCCGCGCCAATGACTGGGCGGCACGGCTGCTGGCCACGTCCGTGGCCGGGATCAGCTACTCCTGGTGGGAGCAGAAGCACGGTGCGCACCACAACCACCCGAACGTCATTTCCAAGGACCCGGACATCGCGCCCGGCCCCATCGCCTTCCACCCCCAAGCCGTAGCCGACCGCCAGGGACGCCTCGCGTTCCTGACGCGCAAGCAGGGCTGGTTCTTCTTCCCGCTCCTGTTCCTGGTGGGCCTGGGACTTCAGATCGATTCCGTGAAATTCATCGTCCGCCGGGCCAAGGTCGCGCACCGCTGGGTTGAAATCCCGATCCTCGCAGTCCGGCTCAGCCTCCTGCCCGTTCTCGCGTTCACCTTCTTGCCGCTGGGCATGGCGTTCGCCTTCATCGGCGTCCAGCTGGCCGTGTTCGGCTTCTACATGGGCGCGTCCTTCGCGCCGAACCACAAGGGCATGCCGGTACTGCCGGCGGACAGCCGGGTGGACTTCTTCAGCCGCCAGGTCCTGACGTCCCGGAATATCTCGGGCGGCCGCTTCATGGACATCCTGCTCGGCGGCCTCAACCGCCAGGCAGAACACCACCTCTTCCCGGACATGGCCCGCCCCCAGCTGGACAAGGCCGCCAAGATCGTCCGCGAGTACTGCGCCAAGCACCAGGTCCCGTACACGGAAACCACGCTGATGCAGTCGTACGCCATCATTGTCCGCTACCTCAACGATGTTGGACTCGCCGCGGGCCGTCACTTCGAATGCCCGATGGCAACGGTCACCCGCCGCTACTAAGGGACGCATCACCCCGGCGTCCGCGCAGGACCCGCTTAGCCGGACGCCGTCACGTGCAGCTGTCACGTGAATGCATCGCGTGACAGCCTGTTACGGAACGCCCCTTCATGGTTACCGCCGGTGTCCCTAGGATGGACCCAGGGACCGGGACAGACTTTCCCGCCGGAGAAGGAGCCACATGATGCACGCAATCGTCGCCCGCCAGGCCGGGGGCCCCGAGGTCCTGGAGCTCGACAAAACAGCCCGTCCCGTTCCCGGGCCGGGCCAACTGCTGGTCAGGGTCTCCGCCGCGGGCGTGAACTTCATCGACACCTACAAGCGCAGCGGCGTCTACAAGGTCAGCTACCCCTTCACGCCCGGCTCCGAGGCTGCAGGCACCGTGGAGGAGGTTGGCGACGCCGTCACCGGGTTCGCTCCCGGCGACCGGGTGGCGACGGCCGAGGGCGCTGGCTGTTACGCCGGCTATGCACTCGTCGATGAGGACAAGGCCCTCCCGGTTCCCGACGGCCTGGACGACTTCACTGCCGCGGCCCTGCCGCTGCAGGGGGTGACGGCTCACTATCTCATCAACTCCACCTTCAAGGTCGAGCCCGGCCACACGGTCCTGCTCCACGCCGGCGCCGGTGGCGTCGGGCTCCTGATGATCCAGCTGCTCAAGGCCAGGGGCGCCCACGTCATCACCACCGTTTCGACGGACGAGAAAGAGCAGTTGGCCCGCGACGCCGGCGCCGACCACGTGCTGCGCTATAACGGTTTCGCCGAGCGGGTCCGGGATCTGACCAACGGCACCGGCGCGGACGTGGTGTACGACGGCGTCGGAAAAGACACCTTCGACGCCTCCTTGGCGTCGCTGCGCATCCGGGGCATGCTGGTGCTCTTCGGCGCAGCGTCCGGCCCGGTCCCGCCGTTCGACCCGCAACGGCTCAACGCCGGCGGCTCGCTGTACCTCACGCGGCCGACCATGGGCCACTATCTGCGCGACGCCCGGGAACGCCGCTGGCGCTCCGACGAAGTCTTTGCCGCCGCTGCCGAGGGCAGTCTCAAGGTCAGGATCGGCGCCCGCTACGCCCTCGCCGAGGCAGCCCGTGCCCATGATGACCTCGAACAGCGCCGCACCACCGGCAAAGTCATCCTGGTCCCCTAAGCCGCACGGTCCCCAAGCCGCACGGCAACACCATCCGTTCATCTCCTGCAGGGATAATGCGCCAGTGACCGAGCAACGACTGACCCCGAGTGAAGCCCCCGACGCCGGTGCGGTGCAGAGTCTTTCCGCTCCCCCTGTCACCGTCCACGAGCCCCAGCTGCCGGGCGCGCTTTCCGCCCCGCCGGAGCGGACGCTGATAGACATCCTCCGCGATACTGCTGCCCGGTACCCGGATGCTTCCGCCCTCGACGACGGCCACCGCTCGCTCAGTTACGCCCAGCTCATGGACGAGGTCCGGGCGACCGCGCGGAAACTGCACCTTGCCGGACTGGGTGCCGGCGACAAGATCGGTGTCCGGATCCCGTCCGGCACCAACGAACTCTACGTCTCGATCCTGGCGGTCCTGCTGGTCGGTGCGGCCTACGTCCCCGTAGACGCCGACGATCCGGACGAGCGGGCCAAACTGGTCTTCGGGGAGGCGAGGGTGGCCGCCATCCTCCGCGCCGGCGGGACGATCGTCACGGACAGCAACCACCCCCGCCCGTTCCCCGATCCCAGGCAGCCTGGCCCCGATGACGACGCGTGGGTCATCTTCACCTCCGGCTCCACCGGCACCCCCAAGGGCGTTGCGGTCCAGCACCGCTCGGCCGCCGCGTTCGTGGACGCCGAGGCCCGCATCTTCCTGCAGGGCGATCCGGTGGGCCCGCAGGACCGGGTGCTGGCCGGCCTGTCCGTTGCCTTCGATGCCTCCTGCGAGGAAATGTGGCTCGCGTGGCGCCACGGTGCCTGCCTTGTCCCGGCACCCCGGGCGCTGGTCCGGACCGGGATGGACCTCGGCCCCTGGCTCATCAGCCACGGGATCACCGTGGTCTCCACCGTCCCCACACTCGCCGCGCTCTGGCCCGTGGAGTCGCTGGAAAGCGTCCGGCTGCTGATCTTCGGCGGGGAGGCGTGCCCGCCGGACCTTGCCGAGCGGCTCGCCGTCGAAGGACGGGAAGTGTGGAATACCTACGGGCCCACCGAGGCCACCGTGGTCGCGTGCGCCGCCCGGCTCGGCGCTCCCGGCCCCGTCCGGATCGGACTGCCGCTGGACGGCTGGGACCTCGCCGTCGTCGACGCCGATTCGGTACCAGTCGCCGAAGGCGCGGTGGGCGAACTGATCATCGGCGGCGTAGGACTGGCCCGGTACCTTGACCCGGTCAAGGACGCGGAAAAATACGCCCCGATGCCGTCCCTGGGCTGGCAGCGCGCCTACCGCTCCGGCGACCTCGTCAAGTACGAAGCAGAAGGCCTCATTTTCCAGGGCCGCGCCGACGAACAGGTCAAGCTCGGCGGCCGCCGGATCGAGCTCGGAGAAATCGACGCCGCACTGCAGTCCCTGCCGGATGTCGCCGGCGCCGCCGCCGCCGTGCAGACAACCGCGGCCGGCAACCAGATCCTGGTCGGCTACCTTGCCGCCGTGTCTGGCCGGGACATCGACCTCGCGGCCGCACGCGAACTGCTGGGCGAGAGCCTGCCCGCGCCCCTCATCCCGCTGCTGACGCTGGTCGATTCGCTGCCGACCAAGACCAGCGGCAAAGTGGACCGCCATGCCCTGCCCTGGCCGCTCAGCGGCACCGGAGCTGCCGAGGCCGATGGCGCCCCGCTGAACCTGCCCGATGACGCGCAGTGGATCGTGGAGCAGTGGAGCGCCGTGCTGGGAAGCCCGGTCACCAGCCTCGACGCCGACTTCTTCGCCTACGGCGGCGGCTCGCTGGCCGCCGCACAGCTCGTATCCGCCCTGCGCGTCCGCTATCCCACCATCACGGTGGCCGATATCTACGCGACCCCCCGGGTGGGCGCCCTGGTGGACGAGGCGCGGCAGTCGCTCCCGGAGGGCGGCATGGTCGCCGCCCAGGAGCGCACCGTCCGGCCCACCGCCCGGACGTCCCAGGCCTTCCAGACGCTCCTGGGCGTTCCCTTGCACATCCTGGTCGGCATGCGCTGGCTGACCTACCTGATGGCCGCCAACAACCTTCTGGCCGCCTTCGCCGGATTCAGCGCCGCACCAACGGTCTCGTGGTGGTGGGTGGGCGCGTCCTGGCTGGTCTTCGTCAGCCCCGCCGGGCGGATGCTGCTCTCCGTTGCCGCCGCCCGCCTCCTGCTCCGCAACGTCGTGCCCGGCACCTATCCCCGGTCCGGGCGGGTGCATCTCCGGCTCTGGCTCGCGGAACAGATCCAGGACCTGGCCGGCGCCATCAGCCTGGCCAGCGCCCCCTGGGTGCCCTACTACGCGAAGGCGCTCGGCGCGAAGATCGGCGAGAACGTCCAGCTGCACTCGCTCCCGCCCGTCACCGGGCTGCTGTCCCTTGGCGCCGGGTCCAACATCGAGCCTGAAGTCGATCTGTCCGGCTGGTGGATCGACGGCGACCGTGTCCACATCGGCGCCATCCGGATTGGCCCCGGCGCAAGCGTCGGCGCCCGCAGCACGCTCATGCCCGGAGCCACCGTGGGCGCCGGCGCGCAGGTGGAGCCTGGCTCCGCTGTGATCGGCAAGGTCAAGGCAGGCCAGCTCGTGGCCGGGTCACCGGCCGAGCGCCGCGGCAAGGCCCGGCATTCGTGGCCGGACTCCCCGCCCGAGCACCGGCTGATGGGCCGGCTGTGGTTCGCGGGCTTCGCCGCCGCGTCCGCCATGCTGGCGCTCATCCCCTACGTCTCCGCCGCCGTCGCGGCCCTCGTGATCTTCGCGTTCATCCAGGGCAGCTCCTCCCTGCCCGCGGCCCTGCCCGGCATTGCCCTCTCGATCCCGCTGGCGGCGCTGGCATGGTTCCTGACCAACCTGCTGCTGATCCTGGCCACGACGAGGCTCCTCAGCGTCGGACTCGCCGAAGGCTACTACCGGGTCCGGAGCCGGATCGGCTGGCAGGTTTGGGCGACCGAACGGGTACTGGACCTGGCCCGGGACCTGCTGTTCCCGGTCTACGCCAGCCTCTTTACGCCGGTCTGGCTGCGGCTTCTCGGCGCGAAAGTCGGCCGCAACGTGGAAGCCTCGACAGTGCTGCTGATTCCGCGCATGACCACCGTGGGCGAAGGCGCGTTCCTGGCCGACGACACCATGGTGGCGTCCTACGAACTCGACGGTGGCTGGATGCACATAGCCCCGGCCAAGATCGGCAAACGCTCCTTCCTGGGCAACTCCGGCATGACGGCGGCCGGGCGCAACGTGCCCAAGAACTCCCTCGTGGCGGTCCTGTCCGCGACGCCGGCCAAGGCGAAGTCCGGCACATCGTGGCTCGGCAGCCCGCCCGTGCGGCTGCGGCGCACCGCCATCGCCTCGGACGACACGCGGACCTACCAGCCGCCCCGGAGGCTGAAGATCGCGCGCGCCCTCTGGGAGCTGTGCCGGTTCGTCCCGGTCATGCTGACAGTTGCCATCGCCGTAGGGGTGATGCTCGCATTCGACGCGATGGCGACCCTCTTCAACTACGGAATCGCCGCTGTCCTGAGCGGGGTGGTGGTCCTGTTTGCCGGGGCCGCGGCCGCCGGCAGTGCCGTAGTGGCCAAGTGGCTGCTGGTGGGCCGCATCCGCCCCGGCGAGCACCCGCTGTGGAGCTCCTTCATTTGGCGCAACGAGGTGGTGGACACGTTCATTGAGATGGTCAGCGCCCCGTGGTTCGCCCGCGCTGCTACGGGGACACCGGCGCTGGTGTGGTGGCTGCGGGCACTCGGCGCGAAGATTGGCGCCGGGACCTGGTGCGAGAGCTATTGGCTGCCTGAGGCGGACCTTGTCACTCTCGGCAGGAACTCGACCGTCAACCGGGGGTGCGTGGTCCAGACCCATCTGTTCCATGACCGAGTCATGAGCATCGACACTGTTACGCTCGATGACGGAGCCACCATGGGGCCGCACGGCGTCATCCTGCCGCAGGCCAGGATCGGCAGCGGCGGCACGGTGGGGCCGGCGTCCCTCGTCATGCGGGGCGAAACCGTCCCGGCCGGGACGTACTGGATGGGCAATCCAGTCAGTCCGTGGGACGGGCCGGCACCGCCCGCCGGGTCCCCTTAGGCCCGGCCCGCGCACGTCCACCAGCACCACAACCGAAGGTCCGTCCATTGAGCACCAGTGCACCAAGCAGCGGCGCCGCCGCCCGCGGGGAAATCAGCGGGGAAATCAGCCGCGAAATCAGCCGTGTAACCAGCCCGGAAGCCGGCGCCCCGGACCCCTATATGCCGGGGCATGGGACCAACGCCTACCGTGTCACCCGGTATGAACTCGATCTGGACTACCGGGTCAGCAGCAACCGCCTTGCCGGGCACGCCGTCCTGCACGCCATCACGCAGCTCCCGACGTCGGCGATCGTGCTGGACTTGGCAGGATTGCGGGCCACGAAGATCCAGCTCGACGGGCGCCGGGTGCGCAGGTACACCCAGCGGGCCGAACAGCTCGTCGTCTACCCCGACAAGCCGCTGCTGGCCGATGAGGCCTTCACGCTGGACATCCGCTACGAGGGCTACCCTGCGCCGCGCCGCGGCGTGTGGGGCGAAGTGGGCTGGGAAGAGCTCTCCGATGGTGTGCTGGTCGCCGGCCAGCCTAACGGCGCAGCCTCCTGGTTTCCGTGCAATGACCATCCGCGGGACAAAGCGAGCTACCTCATCACGGTGACCACCGACGCAAACTACCGGGCCGTGTGCAACGGCGTGCTGCTCTCCCGCACCAGCAGAGCCAGCCGCGAGACCTGGGCGTTTGAGCAGGCCGAACCCATGGCTACGTACCTGGCCACAGTCCAGATTGGCCGTTATGAGCTCCTGACGCTCAATACCGAGCGGCCCTCAGGGCACGTTCCGCAGTATGTGGCCGTGCCGGCGTCGCTGGCTGCGGGCGCCCGGGCCGCCCTGGCCCGCCAGCCCGACATGATGCGGACCTTCACTAATTGCTTTGGGCCGTACCCGTTCCCGGAGTACACGGTGGTGGTCACCGAAGACGTGCTGGAAATCCCGCTGGAAGCGCAGACACTGTCCATCCTGGGCCCCAACCATCTGCGGCAGGACTGGGAGTCGCAGCGGATGATCGCCCACGAACTCGCTCACCAGTGGTTCGGGAACTCGCTCACCACTGCAACGTGGAAGGACATTTGGCTGCACGAGGGCTTTGCCTGCTACGCGGAATGGATCTGGTCTGAAGAGGCCGGCATCATGTCGGTGGCGGCCCGCGCCCGCGCCGCCTGGCGCAAGCTCTCCGCTTCCCCGCAGGACCTGATGGTGGGCGATCCCGGCCCGGAACTGATGTTTGACGACCGGGTCTACAAACGCGGAGCCCTGGCCCTGCACGCCCTGCGGGTACGCTGCGGCGACCTGGCATTCTTCGCCTTGCTGCACGACTGGACGGACCGCTTCCGCCACGGCACCGTGACAACTGCCGACTTCATCGTCGCGGCCGCCCACACGACGGGTCTCGACGCAGAGGCACTGCTGCACCCGTGGCTGTTCGACGACGCCCTCCCGCCGCTCCCGCAGGCATCGCCGCCCAAGCTCTGACTATGGAATGACCGCGAGGGCGACGGCGGCCACGAGGTCCGAGGGCAGGCCCGTCTCTGCCGGCGGCAGATCCCGGAGCCCGGCGCGGCCGTCCACGTTCGACGCCAGCACGTCGAGGGTGTCCGGGGCCGTCTGCAGCCCCGTGCCCAGCATCTTCAGCCAGGCCTCCTTGCGCGCCCACAACCGCGCCCGGCCCCGCAGCAGGGAGATGCCGTCCAGCCCGGCGAGATGCCGTTGTTCGGCCGGGGTCAACACGACGTCGTCGAACCCGTCGAAGTCCGCCCGGGCCGGATCCTCGACGTCGATGCCCAGGCGCTGGCCCGGAACCGGGTCCACGACCCCGGCCAGAAGCGTCCAGCCGGCCGCGCGGGACAGGCTCAGCAGCAACGGCACCGTCTCGCCCCGGAGCAGGTAGCCGGGCCGGCCGTGTGAGATGTCCCCACCGGTGCCGCACCGTGGACAGCTGTACCAGGCGGTGAGGTCCGACGCCGGGACCCCGAGCAGACCGGCGGCGAACTGCCGCTGCGCGAGCCGCCCGGCAAGGAAGTCTTGCCGGGTCCGTGGGGTCATGGCCCGGGCCCGCCCGAGCTCGGCCCCGTCCAGCAGGGAACGCGAGTCACGTTCCAGCTCGGACGCAGCCGCGGTTGCCGCCGCGGGCCCCGGAACACCAGGGTCCCCGGGGACACCAGTCACACCGGGGTCGCCGGGAACGCGAAAGGGCGGGCAGGCACGCACAACAAGGTGTGATGCCATGACCCGCCCCTTTCAGAAAGTCAGCGCTGTCACCAGCGCAGTTCTCAGCGCTGCACCGCTCCGAAGCGTTCGTGGGCAGCGGCAACGGCACCTTCACGCGCCGCCGAGGCCTCGTCCGCCGTCAGCGTGCGGTCGTTGGCGCGGAAGCGCAGGCTGAACGCCAGCGACTTCTTGCCTTCCTCGATGCCCTTGCCCGCGTAGACGTCGAACAGTGCGACGTCCTCGAGCAGCTCGCCTGCGCCTTCACGCAGGGCCGTCAGCACCTCCTCCGCCGGGACGTCCTGCGGCACCACGAGGGCCACGTCCTGGGTGGCCACGGGGAACGTCGAGATGTGCCGGGCCACGATCACGTCGGCAGCGGCTTCGAAGAGGGCGTCGGCGTTTAGTTCCAGCGCCACCGAGCGGGCCGGCATGTCATGTGCCGCGAGCAGTTTCGGGTGCAGCTCGCCGGCGTAGCCCACCACTTCGCCGGTGCGCAGCTCAAGCTGTGCTGCCCGGCCCGGGTGGAAGGCCTGGTGCCGGCCCTGCGTGACCAGGAGTTCGACGCCGAGCACGTCGCCGGCGATCCGGGCGATGTCTACCGCGTCCGCCCAGTCCCAAGCCCGCGGGGCGTGGCCCGGGGCGGCCGGAGAGTCGTGCCCCGTGAGCACAGCACCGAGGTGCAGCGGCTGGTCCGGGACGCCGTCGTACAGGCCATCGAGTACCTCATCGCTGGGCTTGACGCCGAGCGGCGGAATCGCGGAGGTGCCAAGCTTCTCGCCGGGCAGGAACACGAGGCCGGCCTCGAAGAGGGCGAGGTCGCGGAAGCCGCGGGAGTGGTTGCGCTTGGCTACCTCGATCAGGCCCGGCAGGACGGAGGTCCGCAGGAACCCGTGCTCCTCGCTGATCGGGTTGGCCAGCTTGAGGGCCTTGCGCGCCGTGCCCTCGGCAGGGACGCCAAAGGTGTCATTGGCGGCCTTGGAGACGAACGGGTAGGCCAACACCTCGGTGAGCCCGGCGTCGGCGAGGGCCTGGATCATGCGGCGGCGCTGCTGCTGGACGCGGGTCAGGCCACGGCCCGGGGGCGCCACCGGCAGGGTCGCCGGGATTTTGTCGTAGCCGACCAGCCGGGCGATTTCCTCGGTGAGGTCGTCCTTGGTCTCGAGGTCTTGGCGCCAGCTCGGGGCGGTCACCGTGTAGCCGTTGCCGGTCTTGGCAACCACTGCGCCGAGGTCTTCGAGCGAGGTCAGGATCTGTTCCTCGGTGAAGTCGATCCCGATCCGGGCTGCCGCGTACTCTGCCGGCAGCTCGATGGTGACGGCGTCCGGTGCGGTCCCGACGTCGGTCCCGGCCTCGTCGGCCGTACCTCCGGCGAGTTCGACCAGCAGGTCCACCACACGCTGGGCGGCCACGTCGGCCACCTGCCAGTCCACGCCGCGTTCGAAGCGCTTGGACGCCTCGGACGGCAGCTTGTGGCGGCGGCGCGCGCGGGCGATCGAGACCTCGTCGAAGTGCGCTGCCTCGACCAGGACGTTCGTGGTGGCGTCCGACACCTCGGTGTGCGCACCGCCCATGACGCCGGCGATTCCGATGGGGCCGGATTCGTCCGTGATCAGCAGATCCTCGACGTCGAGCGTGCGCTCCTTGTCGTCCAGGGTGGTGATCTTCTCCCCCGCCGTGGCGCGCCGAACGACGATGTCGCCAGCCAGCTTGTCCAGGTCATAGCAGTGGTTCGGCTGTCCGAGCTCGAGCATGACGTAGTTGGAGATATCCACCGGCAGCGAGATGGACCGGATGCCGGCGAGCCGGAGACGGGAGGTCATCCACGGCGGGGTGGGCCGGGTAGCGTCCACACCGCGCACGGTGCGGGCCACAAAACGGTCGCAGCCGGGTTTGCCGTAGATGGGGGCGTCGTCGTTGAGCTTGACGCCGTAGCCGCCGGACAGCGCCTGCGGAACCTGGACCTTGGACACCGGGTCCGTGAACACGGTGCCGGTGGCATGCGCGTATTCACGGGCCACACCGCGGATGGAGAAGCAGTAGCTGCGGTCAGGGGTGACGTTGATTTCCGCGGCCTGGTCGTAGAGGCCCAGCAGTTCCATGGCGTCGGTGCCGATTTCGGGATCCAGCCCGATCCGGGACAGCACCAGTATGCCGTCGTGGTCCTCGCCGATGCCGAGCTCACGCACGGAGGCGATCATGCCGGCGGACAGGTGCCCGTAGGTCTTGCGCGCGGAAATGTGGAAGTCGCCCGGCAGCACGGCGCCCGGAAGGGTGACCACCACCTTGTCGCCTTCGACGAAGTTGTGGGCGCCGCAGATGATGCCCTGCACGCCGGAGGGGTCGATGCCGTCGCCGGTCAGGGTCTGCTGCTGGCCCTCGGGGACAACCCGGACCTGGCACCAGTTTATGGTCTTACCGTTGGTCTGGGGTTCCTTGACGATGCTGAGCACCTGGCCCACCACGATCGGTCCCTGGAGGGTGTCCGTGGGGCGGTGGACTGTTTCTTCTTCGAGTCCGACCTTGACGAGCTCGGCCATGACGTCTTCGGCCGTTGCTTCGGCCGGTACCTGCGCGAATTCGCGCAGCCAGGAAAGTGGGATACGCACTGTTTAGATCTCCATCCCGAAGTGCTCGCTGAAACGTACGTCGCCTTCAATCATGTCGCGCATGTCGCCAACCTCGTTGCGGAACATGAGGGTGCGTTCGATGCCCATGCCGAAGGCAAAGCCTGAATAGACGTCCGGGTCGATGCCCGCGGCGCGCAGGACGTTGGCGTTGACCATGCCGCAGCCGCCCCACTCGATCCAGCTGGGACCGCCCTTGGCGCCCGGGTGCCAGATATCGAGCTCCGCGGACGGCTCGGTGAACGGGAAATAGTTGGGCCGCAGCCGGATCTGGGCTTCCGCGCCGAACATCTGGCGCGCGAAGTGCTCCAGGGTGCCGCGGAGGTCTGCCATGCTCAGCTTCTTGTCGATGGCCAGGCCCTCGAACTGGTGGAACACCGGCGTGTGCGTCGCGTCGAGCTCGTCCGTGCGGAACACCTTGCCCGGGCACAGCACGTAAATGGGCAGCTCCCGTTCCAGCATGGAGCGGACCTGCACCGGCGAGGTGTGCGTGCGCATGAGCAGGTGGGCTTCGGGCGGCTCGACGAAGAACGTGTCCTGCATGTCGCGGGCAGGGTGGTCCGGCTTGAAGTTCAGGGCATCGAAGTTGAACCATTCGGACTCGACCTCGGGCCCTTCGGCGATTTCCCAACCCATGCCGACAAAGATGTCCGCCACGCGGTCCTGCAGCGTGGAAAGCGGGTGGCGCGCACCGGCCTTGCGCCGCCGCGGCGCCGCCGTGACGTCGACCGTCTCTTCGACGAGGATCCGCGCGTCGTTCTCGGCCTCGAGCTCGACCGTGCGGTCCGCGAGCGCCTTGTTGACTCGTCCCCTGGAGGCGCCCATGAGCTTGCCGGCGGCAGCCTTCTGGTCCTTGGGCAGCGCGCCGATCTCACGGTTGGCGAGGCTCAACGCGGATTTTTCGCCCGTGTGCGCGAGGCGCACGGCTTTGAGTTCATCGAGGGTCGCGGCTGCGGCGATGGCGGCAACGGCCTGGTCTACGGCAGCGGTAATGGCGGCTTCATCCAAAGGATTCGGGACGGCTGCGCCCGGCAAAGTTTCAGTCATCTACTGTTCTTAGCTACGAGTCGGATCATGCCAACAGCACACGGCCGGGCACAGGGCACGGCGCGGGTTGTGGGCAAGGCTTGTGGTCACTGTCCCCAGTCTAGTAGACGGCCGTCGGCCGCACGGCAACGGCCGGGTGCACGTGACGCCGGCCCGGCGCGCAGCAGTCAGCGGAGCCGGTAGATGGTCCGGTGCCAGTCCTTGCGGGCGTTTCCGGTGATGTCGAACATGACGTGCTTGATCTGGGTGTATTCGTCGAACGAGTAGGCGGACATGTCCTTGCCGAAGCCTGACTCCTTCACGCCGCCGTGGGGCATTTCACTGATGATCGGGATGTGGTCGTTGATCCATACGCAGCCGGCCTTGATCTCGCGGCTGGCCCGCAGGGAGCGGTACACGTCGCGGGTCCAGGCCGAAGCCGCGAGCCCGTACGGGGTGTCGTTGGCCAAGGCGATGGCGTCGTCGTCGGTGTCGAAGGGCAGCACCGTCAGCACGGGACCGAAGACCTCATCGCGGACAATTTCGCTGTCCGGCGCTGCGTCAACGATCAGCGTGGGGGTGTAGAAGGCGCCCGCGGCCAGGTCGCCGCCGGGGATTACGCCGCCGGTGACCACTGTGGCGTAGGCCCGGGCACGGTCCACGATCGCGGCCACCCGGTCCCGGTGGGCGTAGGAGACCATGGGCCCGATGTCGGTCTCCTCATCCGCCGGCGCCCCCACCCTGATTCCCCGGTAGAGCTCAGCGACCTTCTCCACGAACTCCCGGTAGACACTGTGGTGCACGATGGCCCGCGTCGCGGCTGTGCAGTCCTGTCCGGTGTTGATCAGGCTTCCGGCGACGGCACCGTGGGCGGCGGCCTCGAGGTCAGCGTCCTCGAAAACGACGAACGGCGCCTTTCCGCCGAGTTCCAGGTGGACCCGTTTGGAATTGGTGGCGGCGGCTTCCAGGACGGTCCGGCCTACCCTGGTGGAACCGGTAAAGGAGACCATGTCGACCCCCGGGTGGCGCAGCAGTGCTGCGCCGGCTTCGGGCCCGTCGCCGACGACGATGTTCACCACACCATCCGGCAGGCCCGCCTGCTGCAGGGTCCGGGCGAACATCAGGGTGGTCAGCGGGGTGATTTCGGCCGGTTTAAGCACGATGGTGTTGCCGGCGGCGATGGCAGGAAGGATCTTCCACGCCGCCATCTGCAGCGGATAGTTCCACGGCGAGATCGATCCGATCACGCCGATGGGTTCGCGGCGGATGCTGGACGTGTGGTCCGGGGAGTACTCCGCGGTGGCTTTGCCTTCAAGGTTCCTGGCGGCCCCGGCGAAAAAGTCCGTGTTGTCGATGGTCCCCGGGATATCGAACTCGCGGGCAAGACGAAGCGGCTTGCCCGTTTGACGGCTCTCCGCCAGGGCGTAGTCCTCCGACTGGTCCTCTAGCAGGCGGGCGAAACGGGAAAGCACCGCTGAACGCTCACCCGGGGTGGTGGTGGACCATGCCGGGAATGCGGCCCGCGCGGCAGCCACCGCGAGGTCGACGTCGGCGGCACTGGCGAGGGTGACCGTTTCCACCACTGCACCGGTGGACGGATCGACAATATCCAGTTTGCGGCCGGAGGTGCCGGTCTGGGATTGCCCGGAGATGAACTGGTGCATGTGTGTCTTCCTTTTTTCTTGTTCGACGTCGGCGGAGCGCCTTCGCGGCGGAGGGGGCGCCTGGGCCGACATGAGGTCAGCCCGGAGCGGAGCGGTGGGGATGATCGCTGTTGCCGGGCTAGAGCAGCGCCTCGGCGGCCGTCAAGGTGTGCCGCAGGATCTGCTCCATTTCGTCGAACTCGGACTGTCCGATGATCAGGGGCGGGGAGAGCTGGATGACGGGGTCTCCCCTGTCGTCGGCCCTGCAATAGAGGCCGTTGTCGAAGAGTTGCTTGGAGAGGAAGGTCTTGAGGATTCGGTGGCTTTCTTCCGGGGTGAAGGTTGCCTTGGTGATCTTGTCCTTGACCAGTTCGATGCCGTAGAAGTAGCCGCTGCCGCGCACATCCCCCACCAGCGGAAGGTCCAGGAGCTTTTCGAGGGTGCCGCGGAAGGCATCCTCGTGGTCCAGCACGTGCTGGTTGAGGCCCTCGCGTTCGAAGATGTCCAGGTTGGCCAGCGCGACGGCGGCGGCGACGGGGTGGCCACCGAAGGTGTAGCCGTGTTTGAAGAAGGCATCGCCTTTTGCGAAGGGCTCGAAGAGGCGGTCCGAGGCGATCATGGCACCCATGGGCACGTAGCCGCTGGTCAGGCCCTTGGCGCAGGTGATGATGTCCGGAACGTAGTTGAACTTCTCCGCACCAAAGTAGGTGCCGAGCCGCCCGAACGCACAGATGACTTCATCGCTGACCAGCAGGACGTCGTACTGGTCGCAGATTTCGCGCACCCGCTGGAAGTAGCCCGGCGGCGGCGGGAAACAACCGCCGGCGTTCTGTACCGGCTCCAGGAACACCGCGGCAACAGTCTCCGGGCCTTCGGCCAGAATGGTGGTCTCGATTTCATTGGCAGCCCAGAGTCCGAACGCCGCCGGGTCTTCCGCGTGCTGGCCGGCCCGGTAGAAGTTGGTATTGGGGACACGGTGCGTGGAGGGCACCAGCGGCTCGAAATCAACTTTCAGATCCGCGATCCCGGTGATGGACAGGGCGCCGTGCGTGGTCCCGTGGTAGGCCGTGGTCCGGGAGATGACCTTGTGCTTCTGCGGCCTTCCGGTCAGCCGGAAGTACTGCTTGGCCAGCTTCCATGCCGACTCCACCGACTCGGAGCCGCTGTTCGTGAAGAACACCTTGTTCAGGCCCGGAGGGGCCAGCAGTGCCAGCCGTTCAGCGAGCTCCGTGGCGGGCTTGTTGGCAAAGGACCACAGGGGGAAGAACGCGAGTTCGGAGCCCTGGCGGGCCATGACGTCGGCCAGTTCCGTGCGGCCGTGGCCCACTTGTACCGTGAACAGGCCCGCGAGTCCGTCGAGGTACTTGCGGCCTTTGTCGTCGTAAATGTAGGCACCCTCGCCGCGCACGATCATCGGCAGCTCGTCGTTTGTCTGGGGGTGGGGGGAAAAGTGCAGCCAGAGATTTTCCCGCGCTGCGGCCTTCAAGTCGGTCCGGTTCCGCGGTTCAGCGAGCTGGGTCACGGATATCACCTTTTCTTCAAATGGGTGGTTGAGTTGGATTGCAAAAGTGTGGGGCGCACTAGGGGCTGAGGTAGACCTTGCGCAGGCGTTCGTGGACGGTCCAGGTGGTGCGCATGCCGGCGCCCAGGCGCATCAGGGTTCCCGGCGACAGGGCCACGATGCCCGCCCCGCGGTCGTCTCCGTGGATTTCCACGGTGGCCCTGCCCGCGATGACGATGAAGAGTTCCTCCGCCTCCACGTCGTGCATGCCGCCGGCAGACATTTCCCAGACGCCAAGAGCCAGGTCTGCAAAGCTGCCCAGCGCGCGGGTGGCCATGGTCGGTGCGCCGGAGGCTACCGTCCCGGGTTGCACTTCTTCGTGCAGCACAGAAAGCGCTGTCGCGTCCACCGGAGCGCCGGGAATCAGTTCGGGTCTCATCAGGAGTCAAACCCCATGCCGACCGCGTCCATCAGTTTCAGCCACGGTCCGCGCCGGCCCTGGTTCCGGTCTGCGCGGACCATCGCCGCGGTGGTGATCTTGACGCCGAGCCAGGTCAGCGGCTCGGGCGGGAAGGGCAGCGGGCGCTTCCTGACCATGCGGAGCCGGGTGCGTTCAGTCGTGGCTCCGGAGAGCAGGTCCAGTATGACGTTGGCCCCGAAGCGTGTGGCCCCGACGCCCAGTCCGGTGTAACCCGCGGAGTAAGCGACACGTCCGCCGTGGGCGGTGGTGAAGAAGGAGAAGAAGCGGCTGCAGGTGTCGATGGCCCCGCCCCACTTGTGTGTGAAGTTGACACCCTCAAGCTGCGGGAACGTCGCGAAGAAATGTGCCGCAAGCCGTTCGAAGGTCTGCTCGCGCTGGTCATATTCCGGTTTGACGGTGCGGCCGTAGTAGTAGACCGCGTCATAGCCTCCGAAGAGAATGCGGTTGTCTTCGGTGAGCCGGTAGTAATGGAAGCGGTTGTTCAGGTCGGACAGTCCCTGCCGGTTGGACCAGCCGATGGCGGACAGCTGTTCGGCGCTGAGCGGCTCGGTTATCAGCACGTAGTCGTAGACGGGGACGGTGTGCAGGCGGGTCCGCTTGAGCAAGGAGGGGAACACGTTGGTGGCCAGCGCCACGTCGGCGGCGGTGACCGTTCCGGCGTCCGTTGCAAGCCGGACGCCCTGTGGGGTGCGGGTGAGGCCGCGGACGGGCGTGTGTTCGTAGATTTCGACGCCGAGTTCCAGGCAGGCGCGTTGCAGGCCCCAGGCAAGCCGGGCGGGGTTGAGCATGGCGCTGCCCTGCTTGTCCCAGAGCCCGGCCCTGTAGACGGGCGAGTCCACTTCTGCGCGGACCGCCGTCTCGTCTAGGAACACGACGTCCGGGTTCTTGCCCTTCTCGACCTGCAGCCACTGGACCTGATGGTCTTCCGTGGCAACGTTGAGAGTCCCCGTCCATTCGAAGCCGCAGTCGATGCCGTACTTCTTGATCGCGTCTGAGATTTCCTGCAGGTTTTCCAGCCCTAGTTCATGCAGCCGGTCCGATTCTTCGGGGAGGTGCTTTTCCCCATTGGTCTCGCCATGGGTCAGGCTGGCGTCGCAGAATCCGCCGTTCCGGCCGGACGCGGCCCAGCCGATGCGGTCGCCTTCGAGCAACACCACGCGGCGGCCGGGGTCACGTTCTTTGGCCATGAGTGCCGCCCACAGCCCGGTGTATCCGCCTCCGACGACGGCCAGATCCGTGGTGGTGTCGGCAGCGAGAGCGGCCAGAGGCTTAGGACGGGCCAGGTCATCGAGCCAGTAGGGCTCCCGGGAGGCGCCGTCGAGCGCCGACGCGATTTGTTGCGGGCTGATCGTTGACTCAGCGGTGTCATAGGTGGTCATGGCGTCGCTCCGATGGTGTGTGGTGTGGGTGGACCGTCCGGCAACAGAGGGGCGGGCCTACGGACATGGCTTTGGGGATCCGGGCTGGAGCCTTACCCTGCAATTGCATCGAGGCTCCAGCCGGGTTTCGGGATCGAGTCGATGAGGAGCCGCGTGTAGGCGTGCCGGGGGTGTTCGAGCAGCTCAGCCGTTGCGCCGGATTCGACCACGGCGCCTTGACGCATCACAGCAGTTGTTTCGCACACGCGCCGGACGACGGCGAGGTCATGGCTGACGAACACAAGGGTCAGCCCGCGTTCGCGCCTGATTTCGTCGATGAGGTCGAGAACCTGGGCCTGGACCGAGACGTCGAGGGCGCTGGTGGCCTCGTCCAGCACGAGGACCTCGGGTGACGCTGCCAGGGCCCGGGCGATCGCGACCCGCTGGCGCTGCCCGCCGGAGAGCGTGCGCGGCCTGGCCTGGGCGTGCTTTCCGGCGAGCCCGACCTGATCGAGCAACGTCAGTACACGCGCCCGCGCGTCGGCGTGGCGCGAGGGCGAGTGCAGGCGGAGGGCGTCTTCGATCGCGGACCCGGCCGAAATGCGGGGGTCGAGGGATAGATACGGGTCCTGGAAGACGATCTGGACGGCCTGGGCGCGTTCCAGCCTTTCCACGCGGCCGGCGGCCCGCTTGGACCGCGAGACCCCGTCGACAAGGATGTCACCCTCATCGGGACGCTCCAGCCCGACGAGCATTCTCGCCAGCGTGGACTTGCCCGAACCTGATTCGCCGACGATCGCCAGGGCTGCGCCCCGGTCCACCGAGAAGGACACGCCGTCGACGGCGCGGAGGTCGTCCGCGCCGCGAATCGAGTACGTCTTGGTCAGCCCGCGGGCCTCGAGCGCCGGGGTGCGCGGGCCGGGGGCGTCAACGCGTCCGTCCAGGGGGAACAGGTCGTGCGCATCGGATAACACCGGCCTTGCAGCGGCGGAAGTGATGCTCGGCGTCGCCGCAATCAGACGCTTCGTGTACTCGGCCTGAGGGTTCGCGAAGACGGCCCGCGCGTTGCCGTGCTCGACGATGACCCCCGAATGGATCACGTAGACCCGATCGCACAGCGCCGAGGCGAGGTTCAGGTCATGCGTGATGAACAGCATTCCCATGCCGCGCGTTTCCTGTTGCTGCCTGAGTACGGCGATGATTTCCGCTTGGGTCGTTACATCGAGCGCAGACGTCGGCTCATCGCAGACGAGCAGGCGGGGCGAGGTGGTGAGGGCGCCGGCGATCATGACGCGCTGCAGCATCCCGCCGGAGAGCTCGTGCGGGAACTGCGAGAGGTGCGACTCCGGCCGCGGCAGACCGACCGAACGGAGCAAATCGAGAGCCCGCTTGTCGGCATCGGGCTTCGACCAGCCGTGACACAGCCGCAGTGATTCGGTGAGGAAGTCACCGATGCGCCGCACCGGGTTCACCCCGGAACGCGGATCCTGGAACACCATCGAGACGGTGCCGCGGCGCCGCGCGAGGGCCTCCCCCGGGGGGCAGCGGAGCATGTCCGTTTCGTCGAGAAGCACGGATCCGCCGGTTTGGGCGCCCCCCGGCAGGAGACCGAGCACGGTCCGGGCGGTCAGCGACTTGCCTGAACCGGACTCCCCGACGAGCCCCACAGTCTCGCCCGCTTCGACGCGCAGGGAAATACCGTCCAGCAGCCGGGAAGCCGACCCGCCCGCCAAATCGATCGTCAGCTCGGAAATCTCCAGCAAAGTCATGAGGGCAGCCTTCCGCCGATTCGATCGGAGAGCTCTTCCCCGATGATGTTCACAGCAATCACGACCAGCACGACGGCGATCGCCGGGACCAAGGCGGGCAGCGCCTGGCCGCTCAGCAACGCACCCCGGCTGTCGTTGATCATTGAGCCCCAGTCGGCCGTCGGTGGCTGCACACCGAGGCCAAGGAATGACAGTGCCGCGAGGTCAGCGAGCACATACCCGAAGTTCAGGGTCGACTGCGCCCCGACGGTAGGCATGACATTGGGAAGCACCCGCCGGACGGCGATCCACCCACCGGAGAATCCCTGCACCCGGTAGGCCGCAACATAGGGCCGGGCGCGTTCGGAGACGACGAGCGATCGGACGAATCTCGCTACATACGGGGTGTAGGCGATGATCATCGCGACCACCGGCGCCGTGAGCCCCTTGCCGAAGAGCGCAACCGCAAGGATGGCGAGCAGCAGGGCGGGGAACGCGAAAAGTAGGTCGAAGACACGGCCCAGGACCGAATCGATCCAGCCGCCGAACCAACCGGCCAGGAGCCCGAGCGCGATGCCGAGGAGCGTCGAGAGCCCCACGACCAGAAGCGGGCCCAGCAGCGAGGTCCGCGCGCCGAGCATCATCCGGCTCAGGGTGTCACGGCCCGCGGCGTCGGTGCCGAGCCAGTGCGCGGCCGTGGGCCCGGACAGGACATTGCCGAGGTCGACGAAGTCGGGGTCGTAGGGTGCGATGATCGACGCGGCTGCCGCGGCGGCGACGACAACCATGAGGCCCAGCATGGCGATGCTGGTCATGAAAAGGGCGTTGCCGGCCGAAAGGCGGACCGGGCGGAGCCCGCTACGGGCGAATATGGAAATAGTCATCGTGCTGCTGCACCTGCCTTGCTGCGGGGGTCGATAGCGGATGCGAGCAGATCGACGCCCGTGTTCACGGTCACGAAGATCACGACAATGAGAAGGACGATGGCCTGGACGACGGCGAAGTCGAGCCGGTCGACGGACTGGACGAGCAGGGAGCCGATGCCGGAGAGCCCGAACGCCTGTTCCACGATCGCGCTGGCCACGAGCAGGCCGGCGACGAGCACGCCGCTCACCGTGAGGATGGGCCCGAGCGCATTGCGCAGCACATGGCGGCGGACGACGGCGCCGCGGGCGACGCCGCGGCTCACCGCGACCTCCACATGCTCGCGGCCGAGCTGATCCAGCATCGAGGATCTGGTGACCCGTGCCACGAGCGCCACGAAGACGAGGGCGAGGGCGAGGGCCGGGAGCACGAGGTGATAAAGCGTGTCCAGAAACCCCGTTCCGCTGCCAAATGAGGGGAACCAGCCGAGCTGCACGGAGAAGAGCGCGATGAGCGCGATTGCGCCGACGAAGGAAGGGATCGCCGCGAGCCCCGTCAACGCGGTGAGGATGATCCGATCCGCGGCCTTCCCGCGGTTCAGAGCCGCAACCATGCCGGCCGCGAGACCAAGGAGGCCGATGATGAGCCCGGCCAGGACGATCAGCCCAAGTGTCGTCGGTGCGCGGGAGGCGAGCAGGGTGCTGACGTCCTCGCGGTACTGGAAGGACCGGCCGAAATCCCCGTGAAGGACGTTGACCAGCCAGTCGACGTATTGCGCCAGGACCGGCTTGTCGAGCCCGTACTGTGCGGTCACAGCGGCGATGGCCTCCGGACTCGGGCTGCGGCCCCGCAAGAGGAAGCCCAGGGGGTCCCCGGGCACCAGGTACATGGAGAAGAAGACCAGGATCGAGGCCACAAACACGGTCAGGACGAGGGCGCCGAGCTTCTTCAGGATGAGCGCCAAGGTCACTTTTGCGCTCCGATCGTGGCCGCCCACGGGAAGTACATGTAGTTGATCGACGGCGACACCCCGGTGATCCGGGAGCCGAGCCACAGGGTCGTCGGCACCTCGTAGAGCGGCAGCCACGGCAGCTCGTCGTTGACGATGTGCTGTGCCTTATCGGCTTCCCTGGCACGCTCGCTGGGATCGGCGACGCCGATGGCCTTGTTGACCAGCGTGTCATATTCCGGGTTCGACCATTGGCCGTAGTTGCTGAACTGGCCAGTGCGCAGGACGCTGAACATTTCGACCGGGTCTCCGGTCGATTCGTACCACTGCGTGTACAGCAGGTCAATGCCCTTCCGGGCAGCCGCGTCGGAGAACAGCGTCGTGTACTTGGCGGGCGAAATCGATTCGATGCGCGGCTTGAGGCCGATCGAGGTTGCAGCGGACGAGACGGCCTGGGCGATGACGTCAGCTCCCGCGGTGAGCGGGGAGGTCGCGATGACAATTTCCTTGCCGGCCGCACCGGCATCGGTGACGAGTTGCTTGGCGGCGCCAACATCGAGTGGGTAGTTTTCCAGGCCGGCGTACGCAGCGTCCGCCACCGCTTTGTCGACGCCGTTCCAGACCGAGCGGCTCGTCAGCGCGTCGGTCACCTTCGCATAGCCCTGTTCTGCCGCCGCAACCAGTCCGGGGCGGTCGATCGCCTTCATGAGTGCCTTTCGGACGCGCACATCGCCGAGGGGCCCGGTCATGTCCGTGACGATCTCGCTCACGATCGCGGTGTTCGTGCCGAAGTGGATTTTGCCGTTCGGCGACGCCGTCAGCGCTCCGATGGCATTCGACGGGATCATCCAGCCGCCGTCCACCTCTCCGGACTTGAAGGCGTTGACGCGTGTGTTCGGGTCGGGCAGGAACACAAACTTCACCTGCTTGGACTTGGCGACGAGGTTCTTGTCCCAGTAGGCGTCGAAGCGCTCGAGCGTTATGGCCTCGCCGGAGTCCCACTTCCCGAGGGAGAACGGGCCGGTGCAATTGACGCCGGCGGTGGAGTTGCCGTAGTCGGCGCCGTCCCTGATGAGGGTGGCGGCAGATTCCACGGTGCCGGGGCTCGCCGCCATCGCGAGGTTGAACTGCGAGTCGGGGACGGAAGTCGTGACTGTGACCTGCATATCACCGGTCTGCTCGACGGATGAGACATTGCTGTACGCGCTGTTCCAGTATGAGCCGACGGCGGGATCAAGATGGCGCTTGAGCGATGCCACGACGTCCGCCGCTGTGAGCGGGGTGCCGTCGTGGAAAGTGACCCCTGACCTGATGGTGTAGACCCAGGTCGTCGGCGTCGGATTGGCCCATTTTTCGGCAAGCCCTGGCGAGACGCTGAGGTCTGAGTTCCAGCGCAGCAGCGACTCGCAAACGTTGCTGAGCACCTGATTGTCCGGGTAATCGAACGCATACGCGTAGTCGAGGGAGGAAGGCTCTGCGTAGATCGACCAGGTGAAGGAGTCCAGCTCTCCTGCCGGCGTCGGAGTCGTGGCGGTGAGCTGGTAGCTCGCTGCTTCGTTGAAGGGGCTCTTCGGCGGGGTGCAGGCGGTGAATGCCAGCAAACCCGTGACGAGGGCGGCGGTGGCGGCGAGGGACCGCCGGGCCGGAACGCCTCGGGGACGGCGTTCGGCGGAGACGGGCGGTTGAGGTTCTATGGTCATGATGTCCTCCAGTGCTATCGAGTGGTGTTGCTGGCGGCCGCGTAGACCTGTTCGCCGCGCACCCAGGTCGAGGTGACGGCGGTCGTGTGGAGATCCTGCGGGGCCAGCTCGAAGGGGTTCGGCCGGAGCACTGCGAGGTCGGCGAGGTAGCCGGGCGCGATCATGCCCGTGTCGTGGTCCCGGTGGTTCACGTAGGCACTGCCGGCCGTGTACGCGGTCAGCGCTGTGGCAAGGTCGAGCCGTTGGCTGGGGTCGCCGAGGGGGCCTGAGGGAGAGTGCGGTGCCACCCGATTGACCGCGACGTGGATCGCCTCGATGGGGTTCGCGCTCGATACCGGCCAGTCGCTGCCGGCGGCCAGGCGCGCCCCGCTGGCGAGGAGTTCGCCGAAGGGATAGTGGCGCGATTCGGCGTCGGCTGGCAGGAAGGGCAGGGTGAGCTCGTCCAGCTGAGTTTCGTGGCAGGCCCACAGGGCCTGCATGTTGACGACGACGTCGAGTTCGGCGAACCGCGGGGCATCCGCCTCGCTGACTACCTGCAGGTGCGCGAGGTGGTGCCGGTTGCCGCTGGGGCCGTTGACCCGGCGGGCGGCCTCGACTGCGTCCAGGGCCTCGCGGACGGCACGGTCGCCGAGCGCATGGAAATGCACCTGGAAACCGGCCGCGTCGAGTGCCGTCACGTACTCCTTGAGCCGCTCCGGGTCGATGAAGGAGAGCCCGGCGTTGTCCGTGCAGTGGCCGTGGTTGTCCAGGTATGGGGTCGTCATGGCGGCCGTGAAGTTCTCCGCCACCCCGTCCACCATGATCTTGACAGTCCCGGCCGAAAACGCGTCGCCCGGAAGTCGCGCGACGTCGGCCCGGCGTTCGGTCAGGCGGGGCATCTGCTCAAGGCCGGAATCGCGCTCCCACCACTGGGCTCCACGGACGTGAGCGCGCAGCGTCTTCTCGGAGACGGCCGCGCTGTAAGTCTCGAGCGTGTCGGATGCGCCGAACAGGGCGCCGACGGCGGCGTCCTGCCAGCCAGTGATCCCGAATCCGAACAGCTCCTCCTGGGCGCGGAGCAGCCCGGCGTAGACGAGATCGGGATGCGCGGCGGGCCGCACATGGTCGAACAGGTTGATCGCGCCTTCGTGAACTGTACCTGCCGGGCTGCCATCGGCCTCGCGCTCAATACGGCCGTCTGCCGGGTCCGCGGTCCCCGCGTGGATGCCGGCGAGTTCGAAAGCCCGAGTGTTGGCCCACGCGCCGTGATGGTCGCGGTTGAAGAGCAGCACAGGGCGGTCCGGCACGAGCCGATCGAGCGCCTGCCGGGTCGGCGTGCCGCCCGGAAAATGGTCCATCGACCAGCCCCCGCCGAGAATCCACTCCGCCCCCGGGTATTTTGCAGCGTACGCGGCGATCGCTGCAAGCGCGTCGGCCGCGCTCCCCGCATCGCTGAGATTGCACTGCAGAAGCTCCATTCCGGCGGAGGCCGGGTGAACGTGCGCATCTTGGAAACCCGGAATCAGGAGGGCGCCGTCCAGGTCGACGACCTGGGTCTGCTCCGTGGCCGCCGCGAGAATCTCGACGTCAGGCCCGATCGCCTTGATACGGCCGCCGGATACCGCGACTCCCAGCCGCTCCGGCGTGTTCGATGCGGCGGTGAAGATCCATCCGCCCGTGAAGATCAAGTCTGTCTCTGTCGCCAAGTGAGCCTCCTGGGTTGCGGTGCGTCGTTTTGCACCTCTGGTCGATCCTCAGTGACATTAGTCACGAATCAGCAACCGTGTCAACGGTGTTGACTACAAAGTTGACTTCGTCGTGGTCGGCACCATACTGGTAGCAGGGGGACGGTGAATTCGCGTTTCCCGGCGCGGAGAAACATCCGCCGCCAGTGATTGTGATGTACTGCTGTCAGCCGACAGCAAGAAGGAGTGGGTCAAGTGGCGAATCCTCTCGCTGAGCGGCGCGCGACGGCGCGGGCAAAGCCGCGGCTCGACGCCGAGACGATCATTGCCGCCGGGCTGCAGATCGCGGCGAGGCCGGGCGCGACGGCTGTCACGGTGCGGGAACTGGGTGCGCTGCTCGGCGCCGACCCGACGGCGATCTACCGGCATTTCCGCAGCAAGGAGAACCTCATGGGGGCGCTCCTGGACCGGCTGTTCGCGATGAGTCTTGAGCGCGTGACGGCCCCGCGCGAGCAGTGGCGCACGCGCCTGACGCAGCTGGCTACGGCCACGATCGACCTGTTCACCGAATATCCGGCGATCGGGGCCGAGGCGATCGTGCTGAGCACGGGGGGTCCCGCGGAGCTGGAAATCGTCGAACTCATCCTCGATGAGCTCAGCGTCGCCGGACTTGAGGGTGAGGACATCGTGCGGCATTACGCGGCCCAGTCGACCTACGTCCTCTCCTATGCGGCCGGCATCGCACGCGGGCTGAGCATCCGTGAGGGCGTGGCGACCGAGGAGCACCGATCATGGATGGGTCGCTCCCTGGCGGTGACGTCGGCAACGCATCCGCAGATCAATGCGCTCCGGGAGCAGCTGCTCGCGCTGCGTGACCGCGAGGTCTTCTTTCTGGGCGTTGACGCCCTGTTCGACGCGGTTGACGCCACCGTCGAGCGCCGCAAACGGTAGCTTGCACGCCAAGGCCCCATCTCGCAATAGCGCCGCTGCCGGCCATTTCCCGCTTCCAGAATGAGGTACAGGTCGGCATGGTTGGAATCAACGCGCCCACCCCGGCGCCCGTGGCCTACTACTCCTTCGGAGGGTTCAAGGCCTCCATCTTTGGAAGTGCCAAGGCCCACGGCGTCCAGGGCTTCCAGTTCTTCACCCAGGAAAAGGCCATCACGTCCCGCTGGCTGGATCCCAGCCACAGCGGAACCAACCTGGGATTCCCCCAGAACTGATCAACCACCACGCCTTCCGGGGCGTCCGGCGCGCTCAGCCCGCCGGGCGCCCCTCAGTCATCTCCAGATACTCAAAGGCCGCGAACAGTTCAAGCCGATCCCGCAGGCCGTCAAGGTTAAGTCCCAAGATGCCGCCGGCAGCGTCAATCCTGTTCCGTAACGTATGCCGGTGAACGCCCAGCTGCCGGGCCGTGAGGTCCCACACGCAGTTGTTGGCCAGCCACGCCGTGACTGTGGGCAGCAGCTGTGACTGTTCGTCGTCGTCGTACCTTGCCAGCGGCTCTATCAACCGCCGGGCCACCGACTCCGCGTCCTGCCGGTGGAGCAGGCCAAGCATGCCGCCCACGGCAACTTCCGAAAAGTCCACCAGCTGCCGGGATAGTTCTCCAGCCCTCCGCAGAGACTGCTCGCCCTCTTTCAGCGCGTGAGCCAGGCCCGGGAACTCTGTCTGTGCGGACGTCCCGGCCCTGGCGCCGTGCCTTCCCAAAACCGCCTCCACCTTCTGCTGGTACACCGGATTGGCAAGCACGACGACCTTTTCACCCCGCTGTGCGTAGAAGACCGCGCCGCGGTGGTCATCGGAAAGCAGTTCGAGGGCCTCAAGCAGGTTCTGTCCCTGCCACGGCGGCTGGGCCACCGTCACGATCACCGGTTCGCTGGGTAGCTTTCCCCATACCTGCCGTGCCGTCCGCGCGGCCACGTCGGTGTTTCCGGAGAGCATCTGCTCAAATACACCCGACCGCAAGTGCCTACGCGCCGTGTCCAGTGTCCGGGCCTGCTCCAACGCGAGGCTGGCCAAGGCGATCACACTATTGATGATGTCTGTCCGGGCCGGATCCAGCGGCTCGATGGCACCCAGAGCCAGGACCCCCCTGAGGCTGTGCCGCCGGCCCAAGGTCTGCAAAGTTATCTGCTTACCCTCTACTGCCAGCTGCGCGACGGACCGGGAGCCTTGGTCCAACGCACGCCGGACCGCCCCTTCCACGGCCGGAAACAAGTCAGAGGGCACCGGCCTGTTGTTGGGCATCAGGATGTAATTTCCAGCGGCATCAAAGAGAGCAACCCAGCAATGAAGCTGACGCTCCAGTTCGGCAAGAATCGAACGGAGGCCATCCGGCCGGAGGGCTGCCCGGGCGATTGACCTCTGAGCCTGCAGCGACCACTCGGATCTCGCATTCCGTTCCTTGGCGAGCCAGTCCGCAATAAACCTGATGACGGCAATGAACGGAGTGCGGTCTGGTACTTCCAGGAGCGGCAGGCCCTGTTCCTTGCAAGCCGCCTTGAGCCCCTCCGGCAGCACGCCGTGGATGACCTGTGTGGCGAAGCCGAGGCCGCAGATCCCATGGTCAGCCAGGCGGCGCACGTAAGGACCATATATGTCAGCTCCCGCATCGATCACCGGGAACTGTGTCCCGTCGGTCAGCAGCAACTGCCCGGGATCGAGGAACGGCGTCGGATCTTCCAGATCCGAACTGTGCACCCAGGACACCGGAGCGTCGAGCGTATCGCTGTCCGGCTCGGGGACGACAAGCCGAAGGTTGAGCACCCTGTTGTGAAGCAACGTGTTGATGGTAGGCGGCACTTAAAAATCCTCTGACAAAATGTCGATTCTCACACGCCTGAGTATACAAATGTCCAAGGACCGGCGGAGGCGTCCGGACCCATCATGAAGAGGAACCCAGGCAATCGCCCCCTCGAGAGGAACTCCTCATGGCCCACAGCCGGACCGCTCCAGCCACACCTGTCACAAACTCGGACGTGATCGCCCTGGACCGGGCGAACGTTTTCCACTCGTGGTCGGCGCAAAAGGCCCTGAATCCCATGGTCATTGCCGGCGGTTCGGGGAGCACCGTCTGGGACCATGACGGCCGGACCTACTTGGATTTCTCCAGCCAGCTGGTCAACACGAACATCGGCCACCAGCACCCGCGCGTGATCGAGGCGATCAAACAGCAGGCCGACGCCCTGGTCACCGTCGCCCCGGCGCACGCCAACCACACCCGCGGGCTGGCTGCTGAGCGGATCCTGGCCCACGCACCGGCAGGCATGGACAAGATATTCTTCACCAACGGCGGCGCCGACGCCAACGAGAACGCTATTCGGATGGCGCGGCTGCACACCGGGCGGGACAAGATCATTTCCCGGTATCGCTCGTACCACGGCAACACCGGCGCCGCGATCGTCGCCACCGGCGATTGGCGCCGGATCCCCAACGAGTACTCCCGCGGCCACGTCCACGTTTTCGGCCCCTACCTGTACCGCTCGGAGTTCTGGGCCGTGACACCTGAGCAGGAGTCCGAGCGTGCCCTGCAGCACCTGCGGCGCACGATTGAAGCCGAGGGGCCCCAATCCGTGGCGGCAGTGCTTTTGGAAACCGTTCCCGGCACCGCTGGCGTCCTGCTCCCGCCGCCGGGCTACCTGGAAGGCGTGCGCGCATTGTGCGACGACCACGGTATCGTACTGATCCTGGACGAAGTCATGGCCGGATTCGGCCGCACCGGCGACTGGTTCGCACTCGACGCCTACAACGTCGAGCCCGATCTGATCACCTTCGCCAAAGGGGTAAATTCAGGGTACGTCCCGGTTGGCGGTGTCATCATTTCCGGGCAGATCTCCGCGACGTTCGATGAAAGGGTCTTCCCCGGCGGGCTCACCTACTCCGGGCACCCCCTGGCGGCGGCCTCAATCGTCGCCTCCATCGAGGCCTTCGAAGAGGACAACATCGTGGAAAACGCTGCGCACATCGGCCGCGACCACCTCGCACCCGGCCTGGCCGCCCTCGCAGCCCGGCACCCGATCATCGGGGAGGTCCGGGGACGCGGCGTCTTCTGGGCGCTGGAATTCGTACAGGACCGCCAGACCCGGCAGCCGGTGTCCGCGGCGTTCATGGGCCAGCTAAAGATGGAGCTTCTGAACCGCGGGCTGCTGCCGTTCCTTGCCGACAACCGGATACACGTCGTCCCCCCGGCAGTCGTCACACCCGATGAGGTCCGCCGGGCGCTGGAGATTTACGACGAGGCACTCTCTGCAGTGAACTGACGGGAACGCCATAGCGGAGTCTCCCGGGAATCCTGTCCTCCCCCGTGTACGGCGGCCCCTGACCGCCGGGCACACCCCCGGCTACCATGGCCTCATGACGCCCGGACAGCGGCTACGCCAGGTCGCCAACCTGCTCAACGGGTCCACCCTCCTGGGCCTGCTGCTGGCAGCCTGCGCGCGGACACCCGTCAGCTCCGGTCCGCGCGGATTGCTGATCGCGAGCCGCTACCGCTGGCGGCTTCCGTTTGCCGCGGCCTTCACGGTGGGCAACGTGATCCTGTTCCGCGCCGGCCCTGATGCCGCCGGCTCCAATCCGGCACTGCTGGGACACGAGGAGCGCCACAGCACCCAATATGCCTGGTGCCTCGGGCTGCCCTTCCTTCCGCTGTACTTCATAGCCGCGGGCTGGTCCCTCTGGCGGACGGGAAACCCGGGCAGCGCCAACGTCTTCGAGCGTCACGCCGGCCTGGAAGCAGGCGGCTACCCCCTGCCCGGCATGCCCAGGACCAGCCCGCGCACGCACCGAAGAATGGGCGCGACCGCCCCCAACCGTTACGAGGCCTGACATGACAGACAGCCCCAGAAGCATCTCCGTTACAGGAACCGGCAGCGCCGAGGCGGTGCCGGATGTGCTGACCGTGTCGATCGGAGTTGAATGCCGCCGCGAGACCGTGGCCGAAGCCTACGGCGAGGCAGGAACACGATCGGCGGCCATCACGGCGGAGCTCCGGCAACACGGTGTGGACAGCGCTGACATGTCCACCTCCGGGCTGAACGTCCGGGCCGAGCTGAACTGGCAAGATGGCCGGGGCCAGACCGTGACCGGCTACCTGGCCTCCAGCACGCTCACCGTCAGGGTCCGCGGGTTGTCCGCGTCCTCGCAGATCCTTGCCGCGGCGGTTGCTGCCGGCGGCGATGCCGTCCGGCTGAACGGGCTGACCCTTGGCTTCAACGACTCCGCCGCCGTCGAGGCCAGGGCCCGGGAGGCCGCCTGGCAGGACGCCCGCACCACAGCAGAGCACTATGCCGCCCTCGCGGGAGCCGGCCTGGGCAGGGTCCTGTCCCTCACCCAGCACACCGGTTTCCAGGCGCCGATCCCGGTGGCGAAGATGCAGCGGCAGGTGGCGGCGGACTCGCTCACCGTCGAGGCCGGCGAGTCGGGCGTCACCGCCACGGTCGGCGTCGTCTGGGAACTGCTCAACTAGTTGCCCAAGGCGCCGGCGGCCTCTCCCGGCCCGGGCCGCCGGATGGCCGGCCGGGCGCTAGTGGGTTGCGCCGGCAGGGAGCTTGAGATCCGCCGTCGTCGCCAGCGCAGTGCGGACGACGACGGCGAGCGCCGCCGCCATCTGGTGCGCCGGCAGCGACGGGGTACTACTCCCTGCCGGAAGCTGGCCGTCCTCGAAGGGGACGTGGACAAACCCTCCCCGGGTGCCGGGACGGAGCCGCAGGGCGTGCATGAGCGCGTAGAAGACATGGTTGCAGACAAAGGTCCCGGCACTCTGGGACACTTCGGCCGGGATCTGCTCTGCGGTTAGCGCCGCGAGCGCCGCTTTGATGGGCAGCGAGGTGAAATAGGCCGCCGGTCCGCCCTGGACCACGGGTTCGTCCACGGGCCGGCTGCCGGCATTGTCCGGGATCCGGGCGTCATCGCAATTGATGGCCACCCGCTCCAGGGAGATGCGCGCCCTCCCGCCGGCCTGGCCGGCGCACAGCACGAGCTCCGGCCGGAAGCGCTCGATGGCCTCCTCCAACACCCGGGCCGATTCCCCAAAGACGCACGGCAATTCCACCGCCTGGACATCCAGCCCTTCGGATTGGAGCAGCCGTGCCGCCGAACGGGCCGCGGCCCACGACGGATTGGCGGTATCGCCGCCGAACGGCTCGAACCCGGTCAGGAGAATCATCGCCCCAGCCTAGCAATGCGCCCACACGCTGCGGCTGGGCGACTCGACAAGTTACCCGGCCGCCTCCTTGACATTTAGTCGAACATATATTCGAATGTAGGCATGAGATGGGACGCACAAGCACTTGAGCGCGGCGATTCCCCGGCCGCCCTTTCCGCCGATTCGCCAGCCGCACCAGCCCTGCTGCCGCTGGCCGGGCTGGTGCGGTCCGTGTCCACCCCGGAGTTTGCCGGGATCACCTTCCATGAGGTCACCGCCAAATCGGTGCTCAACAAGGTGGTCGCCGGTTCGCGGATGCCGTTCGACTGGACCATCAACCCCTACCGCGGCTGCAGCCATGCCTGCGTCTACTGCTTTGCACGCAAGAGCCACACCTATCTGGACTTCGACGCCGGCCTGGACTTTGACAGCCAGGTGGTGGTCAAGATCAACGCCGCCGAGATCCTGCGCAAGGAACTGGCCAAGCCCTCCTGGCAGCACGAGCACGTGGCCCTCGGCACCAACACAGACCCGTACCAGCGCGCCGAGGGCCGCTATCAGCTCATGCCGGGCATCATCGGTGCCCTCGCCGATTCCGGCACTCCCCTGTCAATCCTCACCAAGGGCACGCTCCTGGCCCGGGACATTCCGCTGCTGAAACATGCCGCGGCCCAGGTGCCGGTGGGGGTGGGCATTTCACTGGCCATGACCGACGAGCACCTCTCCGAAGCCGTGGAACCGGGCACACCGGGGCCGCGGGCACGGCTGAAGCTCATCTCCCGGCTGCGGGAGGCTGGCCTGCCCTGCGGGGTCATGGCCATGCCCATCCTGCCGTGGCTCTCGGACAGCGACGACGCCCTCGATTCCCTCTTCGGCGCCCTGGCGGCGGCCGGCGCCACAGGGGTCACGGCCGGTGCCCTGTACCTGAAGCCGGGCACCCGTGAATGGTTCATGCAGTGGATCGCCCGCGAACATCCGCAGCTCGCCGGCAAGTACCGTCGGCTGTACGGCAGCGGGTCCTATGCGTCCAAGGAATACCGGGCGTGGCTGGCCGGTCGCATCCGCTATTTCAAGGGCCTCCACGGCTTCTCCGGCTCGCAGGGGTTCAGCCACCGGGACCTTGACGGCGGCACCGATCACGACGATGCCCGCGAGGAAGAGGCCCAGTACCCGGCCGGAAGCATCCCGGACACCGCCGGGCACGCAAGCACCCGGCACGCCGGCCACTCGGGCACAGCCCACTCCGACGCAGCCCACGCCAACACAGCGCAGCCCACACTGTTTTGACGGCCGCTCCACCTGGAGCGCAGAGTGCCTAGAGCGCCTTGACCGCTCCGAGCACCCTGGCCAGCGAATCCTTGGCATCCCCGAACAGGAGCGTGGTTTTGGGATCGTGCAGGAGTTCGTTCTCGATGCCGGCAAAACCCGGGCGCATCGACCGCTTCAGGAACACGACCTGCTGGGCCTGCACCACGTCCAGGATCGGCATCCCGTAAATAGGCGAACCCGGCGACGACTTGGCCGCCGGGTTGACGACGTCATTGGCGCCGACCACCAGCGCAATGTCCGTGGTCGCGAACTCGGGATTGACTTCCGCCAGCTCCCGCAATGATTCGTACGGCACGTTGGCCTCGGCCAGGAGCACATTCATGTGGCCCGGCATGCGCCCCGCCACGGGGTGGATCGCGAAGACCACCTCCACGCCGCGGGCGGTCAGGGCCGTGGCAAGCTCGGCCACGGTGTGCTGGCCCTGCGCCACGGCGAGCCCGTAGCCGGGAACGATCACCACCCGCTGGGCGTAACCAAGCTGGACGGCAACGTCCTCCGGCGACGAGGAACGCACTGGCCGGTCGCTCAGTGCGGTGGAACCCGCCGTCGAGCCGCCCTTGAACGCCCCGAACATGATTCCGCCGACTCCGCGTCCCATGGCCGAGGCCATGACCTTGGTCAGGATGGTGCCGCTCGCACCCACCAGCGTCCCGGCGACCAGCAGCAGGACATTGCCCAGGACCACGCCGGACGCTGCCACCGCAAGCCCCGTGAACGCATTCAGCAGGGAGATCACGATCGGCACGTCAGCCCCGCCGACGGGCAACACCAGGAGCAGCCCGGCAGCGAGCCCCAGTCCCAGCAGCGCGAGCGACCAGCCGAGCGACCCGGTCAGGACCACCAGCGCTCCCGAGACGACCGCCCCCAGCAGGACGGCCCCCATCACCCAGGGCATCCCGGGAAACAGCAGCGGACGGGTGCTGATGAGCTCCTGCAGCTTGCCCACAGTCACCGCCGAGCCGGCGAAGGACACCGCGCCCACCAACATGGTGAAGACCACGGCCAGGCGGACCCAGGGATCGTCCTGGTGGCCAAGTTCCAGTACGGCGACGAGCGCCGCGGCCCCGCCCCCGACGCCGTTGAAGAGCGCCACCAGTTGGGGCATCTGGGTCATCTGCACCCGCCGGGCCACGGGGACGGCAATCGCGGAGCCCACGGCGATGGCGCTAAGGATGAGCGAAATATTTTCCAGCCGCGCTGAGAAGAACACTGTGACGACGGCGAGGAGCGCCCCGGCCGCACCGATGGCGTTGCCGCGGCGGGCCGTCCGTGGCGAGCTGAGACCCTTGAGCGCCAGGATGAAGCAGACGGCAGCCGCAAGGTAGAGCAGGGCTGTCCATTCGGGGCTCAGGAGGCTCATCTGGCCTCCCCCGCCGCGCCGGCGGAGCTCCCCTCACCGGGCAGCCCTGCTCCCGCGGTTCCGCCGGCTTTGGCGGCGCCGGTTGAGGCGGGTATGCGTGCCCGTTTGTGGGCGCTAAACATCTCCAGCATCCGGTCCGTGACCACAAAGCCGCCCACCAGGTTGACGGTCGCCAGGACGACGGCCAGGAGCGCGATGCCGAGCACCCACGGATCACTGGCCTGTCCGGCCACGATGATGGCGCCGACCAGGATGATGCCGTGGATGGCATTGGCGCCGGACATCAGGGGTGTGTGCAGCTTGCTGGTGACCTTGGAGACGACTTCGAAGCCAACGAACACCGCGAGCACCACCACTGTCAGCAACGCGATCGGGCCCATCACGCCTCCTTTTCCAAAGCTTCCGCGGTGGGGGCGTGCCTTACCGTGCCGCCGTGGGTCAGGCACGTTCCGGCGACCACGTCGTCGTCGAAGTCCGGGGCCACCGAGCCGCAATCGGTCACGAGGGCGAGGAAGTTGCTGACGTTCCGGGCGAAAAGCCGGGACGCATCCGAGGGCATGGCGGATGCCGCGTCCTGCAGGCCCACGAGCGTGACCGATCCGCCGTCGACCGGCACCTGCACGTCCTGGCCGGCGATCACGCCTTCGACGTTGCCTCCGGACTCCGCGGCGAGGTCGACGACGACGGATCCGGCCCGCATGCTGGCCAGCATGGCGGTGGTCACCAGCAAGGGAGCCGTCCGGCCGGGGATGGCCGCCGTCGTGATCAGGACGTCCGCGGCCGCGACGTGCGGGGCCAGGAGGCTGCGCTGGCGTTGCGCCCGGTCCTCGCCGAGGGCACGGGCGTAGCCTCCGGTTCCATCGGCGGCCGCATCGATGTCCAGGTTGATGAAAGTGCCACCCATCGAGGCGACTTCCTCGGCGGAGGCGGCCCGGATGTCGTTAGCCGACACCCGGGCACCGAGCCGCTTCGCCGTGCCGATCGCCTGCAGCCCGGCAACACCGGCCCCGAGGATCAGCACCCTCGCCGGAGGGATGGTGCCCGCGGCGGTCATGTAGAGCGGGAAGAACCGCGGGTAGCGGACGGCGGCTTCCAGCACGGCGCGGTAGCCGGTGACCAGGGCCTGCGAACTGAGCGCATCCATGGACTGTGCCCGGGAGATCCGCGGAAGAAGTTCCAGGGCGAACGAGGTGATCCCGGCGGCGGCCAGTGCCCGGACGGTCGGCAGTTCAGTGGACGGCGACGCCAGACCAATGGTGACCGTGCCGGGCCGAAGCCGGGCCGCGGCCTCCGGGGTGAGCGGGCGGACATGCAGCAGGACGTCCAGGGCCTCGAACGGGAGCTCGGAGATCACCGTCGCGCCGGCCTCCTTGAAGGCCGCATCGGCGAAGCCTGCTTCGGTTCCGGCGCCGCTCTCCACCAGGAGATGGAGCCCGAGGGCCGTCAGCTGCTGGACCGTCTCCGGTGTGGCCGCGACGCGGCGTTCTCCGGCTCGCTGCTCTCGTCCGACACCGACCTGCACGGGCCACTCCTCTCGATTGGGTTCAGAGTAGGCACATGCCTGACGGTTTGGCGAGAGGCGGGCTTCCGAAGCCCGGCGGCGCGTCGGGTCAGCGGCCCAGCCCGGCTCCCACTCCGCGCGGCCCGGTGGCCTGCACTGCCGCCAGGAGGGCCTCGACGATGGGGAAGTCCGCCGGGATCCACGCCAGGCCCAGGACTTCGGCCGGATTGCGGAGGTCGAGCCAGCGCAGTTCGTCGTGGTCCTCCAGCGGCCGGGGCTCCCCCTGCGCGAGCTCTGCAAACCAGACCCTCATCGCCGCCTTCTCGTTGAGCGGCCAGCCGGTGGCGGTCTCCGCGGGCAGCTCTGCCCCGAGCCGCACCAGCACACCCAGTTCTTCCCGGAGCTCTCGGTGCAAGGCGTCTTCGGCTGCCTCGCCTGGCTCCACCTTTCCGCCCGGGAACTCCCACATTCCGGCAAACTGCGGCGGCGCCGTCCGCCGCGCCACAAGGAGCATGCCCGGTTCGGCCAGGGAGTCCACTACTGCGCCGCCAACGACGCCAATGAGTCCAGTCACGCCCTCAAGTCTAGGCGGGCGCCGGGTCCGGCGTCGGGTCCCGGGACCGGGTGCCGGGTCCGGGGACCGGGTGCCGGGTCCGGGCGCCGGGAGCCGGGTCCGGCCCGGGTAGGGGACAATGGTGGAGGCGGCCGCCCGGACACGTTGCGGAATATTCGGCGCCCCCTCCCAGTTCTTAAAAGCATATTTATCTGTCCAATCCCTCCGGCTTCTCCCGGAAAATCTCCCCGAAAAGACGAATGACAACCACCACACTCGCCCCGGCGCCGTCCAAGACCGGCACCCGTCACGTTGCCCTGGCCATCATTGCCCTGGCGATGGGCGGCTTTGGCATCGGCACCACAGAATTCACCATGATGGGCCTGCTCAAGGAGGTCGAACAGGGCCTGGACATCAGCACGCCGGAGGCCGGTCACCTTATTTCGGCCTACGCTCTAGGCGTCGTGATCGGCGCACCGGTGCTGGCGGCCGTCGGAGCCAAACTCCCGCGGAAGTATCTGGCCCTGGGACTCATGCTCTTTTTCAGCATCGCCAACCTCAGTTCCTTCCTCGCCCCGGACTATGGCTCCATGCTGGTTTCCCGGTTCGCCGCGGGACTGCCCCACGGCGCCTTCTTCGGGGTGGCGGCCGTGATTGCCGCCTCCCTGGTGGCGCCGACCAAGCGGGGCTGGGCCATTTCAATGGTCATGGCCGGGCTGACGGTGTCCAACGTCATCGGTGTCCCCTTCGCTACCTGGCTGGGCCAGAGCTACGGGTGGCGGCTCCTGTTCCTGCTGGTCGGCCTGATCGGCATTATTACGCTCGCCATGCTGTGGAAGTTCGTCCCGTTCCAGAAGCCGCATGCAGATGCCAGCTTCCGCCGCGAACTCGGCGCGCTCAAGCGGCTCCAGGTGTGGCTTGCCATTCTGGTCGGCATCGTCGGCTTCGGCGGTTTCTTCGCGACCTACACCTACATTGCGCACACCATGACGTCCGTGGCCGGCGTCCCGGCGCCCTGGCTGCCGCTGGTCGTGGCACTGTACGGAGTGGGCATGGTGGTGGGCAACATCGTGGGCGGCCGGATCGCCGATAAATCCGTCATGGACACGATTTACTGGGTGCTGCCGGGCACGGCGGTGGCGCTCGTGGTCTATGCCGTTGGCGTCCATTGGGCCTGGTCCGCGCTGGTCATGGTGTTCGTGGTGGGCGCCGCCGGGTCAATGCTGGTTCCTGCCCTGCAGACCAGGCTGCTGGATGCGTCTCCCGACGCACCGTCGCTGGCCTCCTCGCTCAACCATGCGGCACTCAACGTCGCCAATGCCTTGGGCGCGTTCCTGGGCGGCCTCGTCATCGCCTGGGGCTGGGGTTACGTCGCGCCCGCGCTCGTCGGCGCGGTCCTTGCCGTGCTGGGGCTCGGGGTCGCTGCCATCAGCGGCGTCGTGGAACGCAGGCGGCCGCTGGCCTCCTAGCCGCCCCTTAGCCGCCGCACAACATCAGAGCCGACGGCGCGAAGATGCTCCAAAAGAACAGCAGTCCTGTCCGGTTATACACCGGGCAGGACTGCTGTTTTTGTTGAGGGGCGGCCGCTCGCTATTGCGACTGCCGGGCGGTTCAGGGGGCGCTGACGCGCTGCACGTCCGGTTCCAGGTAGATGACCCGGGCAATCGGGACGGCTTCGCGGACCCGGGCCTCCGCGTCATCAATCGCCTTCGCAATGTCCTGGCCCGAGTCCGAGCGGCCGATGCTGATCTTGGCCGCCACCAGCAGCTCCTCAGGGCCAAGGTGCATGGTCTTGAGGTGAATGATGCTGGTGCCGCCGGCCTCGATCGCGGTGCGGATCCTGGCGACGTCCTCGCGGGTGGCCGATTCGCCCAGCAGCAGGGACTTGGTTTCCATGGCCAGCACCACCGCGATCGCCACGAGCAGCAGACCGATCATTGCGGTACCGAGGGCGTCCCAGATGCCGTTCCCGGTCAGGAGCGTCAGGCCCACACCGAAGAGTGCGAACACCAGGCCCACTAGGGCGCCAAAATCCTCGAGTAGGATCACCGGGAGTTCCGGCTGCTTGGCGTTGCGTATGAACTTGATCCAGCTTTGCTTTCCCCGGAGGGGATTGGATTCGATGATCGCTGTCCGGAACGAGAAGGACTCGGCAATGATCGCGCCTATCAGGACGGCCAGCGGCACCCACCAGAAGTCCCCTTCGATGGCGTGCGGGTGCTGGATTTTTCCCCAGGCCTCATACAGTGCGAACAGGCCGCCGACGCTGAAAAGCACGATAGAGACGATGAAGGCGTAGATGTATCGCTCGCGGCCGTAGCCGAAGGGGTGCTCGGGGCTGGCTTCCCGCTGCGCGCGCTTGCCGCCGACCAGGAGCAGCAGCTGGTTGCCGGAATCTGCGAGCGAGTGAATCGCCTCGGCCAGCATGGACGAGGACAGTGTCAGAAAGTAGGCGACGAACTTCAAAACGGCGATGGTCAGGTTTGCGGCCAGTGCCGCGAGAATCGCCTTGGTACCGCCATTTGCAGCCACGTGAGCTTCTCCTTGTGGAATTCTTCCGGGGGTGTACGCGAACACCGGAAGAACCCAGCGCCCACAGGGAATACGCTACCCGTTTCCGGGCCGCCACCGAACCGCGGCAAGGACCAACGCGGCCACGTAACGATTGGGTAGTCCCCTGCTGACAAGCAATCCGCCCTATGTTAGCTTGAAGCCATGTTCGGGATTCACAATTTGGATGCCGACGAATATGTAGGAGGAGACATGGGCTTTCTTGGCTGGATCATTCTCGGACTCATAGTAGGTGCAATCGTCAAGGCACTCTTGCCAGGCAGGGTCGGCGGCGGCTGGGTTACCAGCCTCGCGCTCGGCGTCGTCGGCGCAATTGTCGGCGGCTGGATCGGGGACTTGCTATTCGGCGGCGGCAAGATGGAATTCTGGAATCTCGGTTCCTGGCTCTTGGCCATTGTCGGCGGCTTGGCAGCCGCCTTCATCTACGGCGCCATCACAGGCCGGAATAAGACCACCACATAAGTTTCCACAGCACTGACCGCGCACTTCGCGTGAAGCGGCAGTCAAAGTACGACGGCGGGGCCCACTATTAGGTGGGCCCCGCCGTCGTTTGGCCTGCTTTCCGACAGGAATTCCGGCTGGACGCGCCAGTTTCCTGGTGAGAGCCTCTAGTGGGCCTGCTGCGAGCGGGCGCTGGCGTAGAGGCAGACGGTGGCTGCGGTGCCGAGGTTCAGGCTTTCCGCTCCCCCATAGACCGGGACGGCCACCCGGTGGTCGGCCAACGCGATCTCGTCCTCGGACAGGCCCTGGGCCTCGTTGCCGAAGAGCCAGGCGGTGGGCTGTTCCAGCGCGTAGACCGATTCGGCGGCGGAGGTCCCCAGTCGGCGGGCCGCGTTCTCGTCCTGGAGACGGTCCAGGTCCAGCTGTCCCTTGCCGTCCGCGGCCAGGACGCCGACGCCACGTTCCCGGCAGCGGGCCACGACCTCCTCGACCTCCGCACCGAGGACAACGGGCAGATGGAACAGGGAACCTGCCGTCGAACGCACGGCCTTGGGATTGTAGATGTCTACGCTCGAGCCGGTCAGGATGACGGCGTCGGCGCCGGCGGCGTCGGCGGCGCGCAGCACGGTGCCGGCGTTGCCGGGGTCACGGACCTGGCATAGGACGGCAATCAGGCGCGGGCCGGCGTCGAGCACCTGCTCAAGGCTGACGTCCAGGAAACCGCAGACGGCGACGATGCCCTGCGGGGTGACGGTGTCCGCCATCGCTGCGATCACTTCGTCGGTGGCAAGGTGCGCCTGGGTTCCCTCGGCCAGCTTCTCCAGCTCCGGGTGGCGGTCCAGGCAGGCCTCGGTGGCGTACACCTCATAGACGATGCCGGGCTCCCCCGCGGCAATCCTTTTCTGATGCAGCGTCAGGGCCTCGCGCACGGCCTGGGGGCCCTCCGCCAGGAACTCGCTGCGCTTTAAACGCGCCGGGCGCCCGGCAAGCTGTGCCACCTTCCTCATCCGATCAGCTCGGGGGTTGGAAAGTGGAAAATCTTGCGGGCGCCCGGTTTCGTTCATATAAGAACCTTAGTTGCTTTCGCAGCCGGTTCTGGAACGAAGCAGTCTTTCGACTACGGCAGGAACTACTTTGCAGCCTCGGCGTCAGCCTTCTTGGCAGCAGGCTTCTTCGCGGGAGCCTTCTTGGCAGCCTTGGGAGCCGGAGCGGCCTCAGCCTGGACGGCCGGAGCGGACGTGTCGGCAGGCAGTGAGTCCTTGGCGACCTTGACCAGCGCGGCGAAGGCGTTGGCGTCGGAAACGGCAAGCTCGGCCAGCATGCGGCGGTCAACCTCAACCTCAGCGGCCTTCAGGCCCTGGATCAGTCGGTTGTAGGTCAGTCCGTTGGCGCGGGATGCAGCGTTGATGCGCTGGATCCAAAGACGGCGGAAGTCGCCCTTCTTCTTCTTGCGGTCACCGTAGCTGTACACAAACGAGTGCAGCAGCTGCTCTTTTGCCTTGCGGTACAGGCGTGAACGCTGTCCGCGGTAACCCTTTGCGCGTTCGAGGATAACCCGGCGCTTCTTGTGGGCGTTAACCGCCCTCTTCACACGTGCCACGTGCGTACTCCTTAGAAAATTTCTGATCCCAAGCGTCTACTGCCGGAACGGTCCGGCTGGCCTGAGAAGCCTTTTTGGTAGTTGACTGCTGCCTGGTGGCGAACAGTCAGAGAACTTGGAACTTAGATGCCGAGCATCTTCCGGATGACCTTGGCGTCGCCCTTGAAGACGATCTTGTCGCCGGCAAGGCGACGGGTCAGCCGGGAGGACTTGTGCTCCAGGTAGTGGCGGCGGTTGGCCTGCTGGCGGCGCAGCTTGCCGCTACCGGTCAGCTTGAAGCGCTTCTTAGCACCGCTGTGGGTCTTCATCTTCGGCATGGGAACCGATCTCCTTACGTATCCGCAGAAAAGTCTGCAGCTCTTTCGTGCAGCCACCCCTGCGGGCGGCGTGCTGGTTGCCTGCTGCCGGACATTGCTGTCCGGCAGCCGTGAACTAGTTGGTCTTCTTGGTGCCAGGCTTGGCGGCAGCCCGGGGGGCGGCCGGCCGTGCGGCGGGCTTCGGCGCTGCAGGCCTCGGCACCGGCTTCGGAGCAGCAACCGGCTTCGGTGCTACTGCCGGAGCGGCTGCCTTTTCCTCGGGAGCCTTCGCTGCTGCCGGGGCCGGAGCGGCCTTCGGAGCCACGGGAGCCTTCGCTGCCGCAGGCTTCTCGGCCGCCTTCGGAGCCGCGGGAGCCTTCACTGCTGCAGGCTTCTCGGCCGCCTTCGGAGCCGCGGGAGCCTTCACTGCTGCAGGCTTCTCGGCCGCCTTGGGAGCAGCCTCCTTCGGTGCTTCCTGAGCGGGCGTCTCGTCGGCCTTGGTCTCTTCAACCTTGGCTTCTTCGACCGGGGCCTCTTCGACCTTGGTCTCTTCAACCTTGGTCTCTTCAACCGGGGCCTCTTCGACCTTGGCTTCCTCGACGGGGGCCTCCGGCGATACGACGTAGCCTTCCGGCAAGAGGTCTGCCAGCGTCTGGGTCAGCGGGGCGTTGTTGTCACCGGAGACATCGACGCGTCCCGAAGCCTTGGCTTCGTTCTCAGCCTTGGCTTCTGCGCGCTGCGTTGCGCGGCGGGCCTCTGCCTTGGCTTCAGCCTTGTTCTTCAGCGGGCCAACCACCATGACCATGTTGCGGCCATCGATGCGCGGGCTGGACTCCACCACACCGACTTCGGCGACGTCGTCGGCGAAGCGCTGGAGCAGGCGGATGCCCATCTCGGGGCGCTGCTGCTCACGGCCGCGGAACTGGATCATGGCCTTGACCTTGTCGCCAGCACCGAGGAAGCGGAGCGCGTGGCCGCGCTTCGTCTCGTAGTCGTGAGTGTCGATCTTCAGGCGGAAGCGGATTTCCTTCAGGACCGTGTTGGTCTGGTTCTTCCGGGCCTCGCGTGCCTTGACGGCGGCTTCGTACTTGTACTTGCCGAAGTCCATCAGCTTGCACACCGGAGGCTTCGCCTGCGGTGCAACTTCAACGAGATCAAGATCGGACTCGGCAGCCAAACGCAGGGCATCCTCAATACGGACAATTCCTACTTGTTCGCCTGCAGGGCCGACCAGCCGCACCTCGGGGACGCGGATACGCTCATTGATTCTTGGCTCGCTAATGTTAAAGCTCCTGTGTTCGTGAGGGTCTTTCACCGGCAAAAAGAGAAGGCCCCCAATTGCCGGAGCAATCGAAGGCCTCGAGATCGGAGCTGCCGCCCTCAACGGGGCGACATGCACTTCCTGCGGACCGGAGTCCGAGGTGGTGCCCGACCAGGTACCCGGCAACCTTGACTCCTGCGAGGGAGGGGCTTCCCGAAGGAAGTTTCGCGGCTGACGCGGGTGGGAGAGAACTCCGCTTGCAAACTAAAGTCAACTCTACAGAAAGATACCCGTTCGACGCACATGTGCGTCGCCGGGTGACAACTTCGGGCTCCAACTTCAGCCAGAAGCACTGCATTCTATAAAACCTTGAGAATAACGACATTTAGTCGGTCTATGACAAGCTTACCAGCATGAGCACTTCAGACAGTAATTCCCACGTCTTCGAGCCCGCAGCCGCCCAGGCCGACGTCTCGCAACAGATCCGCGACATCTCGGAAGTCCCCGCGATAGAGGTCATCACTACGGCCGCCGTGCACCTGATGAGCGCGGCCGCGGTAAAGCTCGGCCTCGCCGCCGAGGAAAATGCCCAGGAACTCAAGGACCTGGACGAGGCCCGCAAACTGATCACCGCCCTTGCCGGCCTGGTGACCGCGGCGGCGCCGGAAATCGGCTCACAGCACGCGGGTCCGTTGCGCGATGGACTCCGTTCGCTCCAGTTGGCCTTCCGCGAGGAATCGATCATCCCGGATGCTCCGGGCAAGGGCCCGGGCGAGAAGTACACCGGCCCCGTCAACTAAGCACTTTCGTCAGCTACAAAAAACGGCGGCGGGCGGACCACTGAGGTCCGCACGCCGCCGTCGTCGTTAACGCCCTTGCTTGGCGGGTGCCGCAGGCGGCGTCAGCGGAGGGTCAGACGCGGGCCAGGCGGCTGCGCCGGACCTGTTGCAGGACCAGTCCCACCAGGCAGAGGGCCACGCCCGCCAGCCCCACTGAGACGAAGCCGGCCGACGGACCGATGAGGTCGATGGACAGCCCGGCAATCGGCGCACCCAGGGCCACTCCGCAGGTGACCGAGGACCCGTACCAGCCCATCGCCTCGCCGCGCCGGCTTTCGTCAACCAGTTCGGCCACCTTTTCCGAGGCCGCGGACAACACCGGTGCGCACAGCAGACCCGGGAGCAACGCGAGCAGGCTGAGCGTCCAGACGTCGGTGGCGAAGGCCATCGGGACCGTCAGCGCTGACATGCCCAGCAGCAGGAGGATCGGTGAGATGGGACGGTGCATGGCGCCGTAGAGGATGCCGCCCACCACCGAGGCCGCGCACCAGAAGAGGAACACGAGGCCGATTTCGGCCTCGTGGCCGCCGGTCTGGAGGGCCGCGACGATGCCGACGTCGGTGCCGCTGAGGACCATGCCGGTACCGGCCGCGACAGCAAACACGGCGGCTACGGCGGCGGTGAACCAGCTGAAGTTGTGGATGACTCTGTGGCGCAAGCCGGAGCTTCGCCGGCGCCGTTCCTCGGCGGCGGCTGCCAAGGGTGCCAGTTCGGCTGCGGCCTCCTGGATGTGCGCCGGCGCGGCGGCGACCACGGCGGCTTCCGCGCATTCGAGCTCCTGCGCCTCGAGCCCGGCGTTCAGGGAAGCACTCCGGGTGGGCGGGTTGAACCACATGAGGAAGAGCCCAGAGACGGAGGTGGCCACTCCGACGATTGTCAGGCCGAGGACGGAGTGGCCGCTGGTGGCGACGACGGCTCCTACAGCCGGGCCGATCATGAAGACCAGCTCGGTGGCGATGGCGTCGAGGGCAAAGGCCGTGCGGAGCTGTTCCGCGGGGGCCAGCACGCCCAGTGACTGCCGTACCACGCTGAAGATAGGCAGGGTCAGCAGGCCTCCGATGAACACCAGGGGCAGCAGGGCCTCGTAGGAGACGTGCGGCACGATCGACCAGATCACAGCCTCGGAGACCACGGACGGAATGAGTGCCTTACGCAGCCCCACGGTGTCGACCCGGCGCCCGCGCCAGGGCGCGCCGACGGCGATTCCGATCGTCATCACGGCGGCGGCCGCTCCGGCGGCGGCGTAGCCCTGGCCGAGGGTCAGGACGATGTGCAGGGTCAGCAGGACTCCGGCCGCCGAGTGCGGTATGCGGGCGATCATGCCGACCAACAGAAGCCGCCTGATGGGCCGGACGGCCAGCAGCTGACGGTAAAGCGCGAAGTTCACGGACTACATCCTTCTGGTACTGCCCACGGCAGCACCGGGAGTCCCCCGTTGGGCCGTCAGCTATGGAGCTGCGCGCTGCAGCTTGACCTCGATCGAATCAACCCGCTCGGCAAAGATTTCATTCCGGGCCCAGGCATTATTGAGGCCGGCGACGATGGACTGCACGCCGGCGGCGTCGAGACCGTCTTCAAGGTAGAGGACCACACGGAGTTCCGGGCCGGCTCCCCCACCGGGGAGCCGCCTGCCATCGGCCGTGGCCGAGGCAACTCCACCCCCCGGATGAATTTCTACACGGCGGACCGCCGGAAAGCTAACCGCGTCCTCCCCGAGTGCCCCCGCGAGATCGGGATCGGCGTACGACGGCGTCCAGGGCTTCTGCTGGGCGAGGGCCCAGACTGCCGGCCGGCGCACCACGAACGTCACTTCCGAGCCGGGATCCAGCACGAGCAGCTCGGCGCCCTCCGCGACCGCTGACAAGGCGGCCCGGGGCGCGTACACGGCGACCGGCCTGGCCTCCGGGTGCCACGCCTTCAGTGCCGCCGCCGAGGTGAACACCGGCATGGCCGTCCGCCCGTCCGGCGCCTTGAGCGTCACCAGGGCCATGTCGGCCTGTTTGTCCGAGTGCAGCTGGTCCCCGTCAAGTGTGTTGCCTGGCGGGCGCGTGACGGCTTCGCCCTCTTCGGCGAGCTGGGCGAGGATTGGCACGAACACCCTGGCGGTGGCCAGCGCCGCCACCACGGCCGCCTCGTCGCCAGTGCCCGCCGCGAGGTCGGACAAAGCCGCCAGATAGCCGGTGTCGGCCGTGCCGTCGTCGTCGTCGAAATTGTGGATCTTTGCGTCATCGCCGGACAGGCTGCGCCCGGCCCAGGGTTGGCCGGCGGAGTCGGTGGCCCCGCCGGCGCCGGCAAGGGCGGCCGCGATGTGTCCGGGCAGGTGCCGGACGGGACCTGCCCCGGCGCCTGCCTGCACAGCGTCATCGGAGTCGTGGGGGTCGTGCGTGTGCGTCATGGGCACTTCCGCCTAGCGGCGACCGGAGACGTCGAGGGCCTCGGGCAGTGTGAAGTTGCCGTTGTAGAGGGCCTTGCCGATGATGGCGCCTTCGACGCCGAGCGGCACCAGAGAACGCAGGACCTTGAGATCTTCGAGGCTGGAAATGCCGCCGGAGGCGATCACCGGTTTGCCCGTCTTCTCGACCATCTGGCGCAGGAGTTCGACGTTGGGTCCCTGGAGCGTGCCGTCCTTGGTCACATCGGTGACGACGTACCGGGCGCAGCCGGCGTCCTCGAGGCGGCCGAGCACGTCCCAGAGGTCCCCGCCGTCCTTGGTCCAGCCCCGGCCGGCGAGTGTGGTGCCGCGGACATCCAGGCCGACGGCGATCTTGTCGCCGAAGCGCTCGATCACCCGGGCCGTCCACTCCGGGTTCTCCAGTGCGGCCGTGCCCAGGTTCACCCGGGCGACGCCGAGGTCGAGGGCTTTCTCGAGGGACTCGTCGTCGCGCAGGCCGCCGGAGAGCTCCACGTTGATATCAAGGCGCCCGACGACCTCGCGCAGGAGCTCGGCGTTGGAGCCGCGCCCGAACGCGGCGTCCAAGTCAACCAGGTGCACCCACTCAGCCCCCTGCTGCTGCCAGTTGAGGGCGGCCTCCAGCGGGGTGCCGTAGCTCGTCTCGCTGCCGGCTTCGCCCTGTACGAGCCGGACGGCCTGTCCGTTGACGACGTCGACGGCGGGCAGGAGCTCAAGTACGGGCAGCGGGGTTTCGGTGGTCATCGTGGAGTCCTCAGCTTGGGGATGGTGGTGGGAGCGGGCCCGTCAGGACGCCGGCAGGGTCAGGAGGTAGGCGGCCAGCAGCGACATGCCGGCGAGGATGTAGAAAACGATCTGCACCCAGCGCGGACTTTTCTGCTGCCGGAAGGAGATCGCGCCGCCAACCAGCAGGCCGGCGGCGCCCATGAGCACCAGGGACCACATCTAGGCGGTCCGTTCCGGGGATGCGGTTGGTTCCGTGGATGCGGGGCGCAGGCCCTGGACCCAGTTGCGCAGCAGCCGGGCGCCGGCGTCACCAGACTTCTCCGGGTGGAACTGGGTGGCGCACAGCGGGCCGTTTTCCACGGCCGCGATGAACGGGGCACCGTGGTCGGACCAGGTCACCAGCGGGGCCGCCATCCGCGGCTGGATGACGTCGAAGTCCCAGTGCTGGACACCGTAGGAGTGCACAAAGTAGAAGCGTTCGCCCTCAACCCCGGCGAAAAGCTTGGACCCTTCGGGGACGGCGACCGTGTTCCAGCCCATGTGGGGCACGACGTCGGCAGGCAGCAGCTCCACCTTGCCAGGCCACTCCCCCATGCCTTCGGCCTCAGTGCCGTGCTCGACGCCGGCCTCGAACAGCACCTGGAGCCCGACGCAGATGGCCAGCACGGGGCGGCCTCCGGCGACACGGCGGCCGATCATGCGGATGGCGTCAACGGCTTTGAGTTCGCGCATGACGGTTTCGAAGGCGCCGACACCGGGGACGACGAGGCCGTCTGCGTTGAGGACATCTTCAGGCTTGGCGCTGAGGATAACCTCGGCGCCGGCCCGCTCCAGCGCGCGGACGGCGGAGCGGACATTCCCGGAGCCGTAGTCCAGCACCGTAACGGTGGGTTTTCCCTCCGGGGAGATCGGCTTGGCCGTGGCGGCGGGATCGATGATGGCCCCGTCGCGGAGCAGCGGGCCGGTCACAAAGCACCCTTTGTGGACGGGATGCCCTCAACCCGGGGATCCGGTTCGATGGCTGCGCGCAGGGCCCGGGCAAAGGCCTTGAACTGGGCCTCGACGATGTGGTGCGGGTCGCGCCCCGCCGTGACGTTCATGTGCAGGCAAATCCCGGCGTGCAGCGTGATCGCCTCGAAGACGTGGCGGGTCAGGGAGCCCGTAAAGTGGCCGCCGATCAGGTGGTATTCCTGGCCTGCCGGCTCACCGGCGTGTACCAGGTAGGGACGGCCGGAGACGTCCACGACGGCCTGCGCGAGGGCCTCATCCAGGGGCACGGTCGCCTCGCCAAAACGGCGGATTCCGGCCTTGTTGCCCAGGGCGGTCCGCAGAACCTCGCCAAACGTGATGGCCACGTCCTCGACCGTGTGGTGGACATCAATGTGGGTGTCACCGGTGGCTTTGACGGTCATGTCAATCAACGAGTGCTTGCTGAGGGCCGTCAACATGTGGTCGTAGAACGGGACCGACGTGCTGATGTCTGAAACGCCGGTGCCGTCCAGGTTGATCTCGACCAGGACCGAGGACTCGCTGGTGGTCCGTTCCATGCGTGCGGTCCGGCCCTCGGCGGCGGTGGATCCGGTGTTGCTCATGTAGATGTGTCCTTTGGAAGAAGGCAGGGTGTTGGGCAGTCTGGCGGGGACGATCGGGCTCCCCACCAAGTCTAGGCCTGCGGCTTTGCGGAGCCGGTCAGGATGAGTTCAAGGGCCTCCAGGAAGGCTGTGGTTTCTGTCTCAGTGCCGGCGGTCACGCGAAGGTGCCCCGGAATGCCGACGTCGCGGATGAGGACGCCAGCGTCCAGCAAGCCCTGCCAGACTTCATGGGGGTTCTCCAGGCCGCCGAAGAACACGTAGTTGGAATCGGACGCGGCTGGCCTCAGGCCCAGCCGCGTCAGTTCCGACACGATCCGGTCGCGTTGGCGCTTGATGTCCTCGACATCTGCCATGAGCGCCTCCCGGTGACTCAGGGCAGCGAGGGCCGCGGCCTGGGTAATGGCGGAGAGGTGGTACGGGAGACGGACCAGGCGCAGGGCGTCCGCGACCTCCGGGGCCGCGGCCATGTAGCCGAGGCGCGCGCCGGCGAGGGCGAAGGCCTTGCTCATGGTGCGCGAGACGATGAGCCGCTCCCGGCCAGGCAGCAGCGTGAGCGCACTGGGCGTGCCGTCGTGGGCGAACTCGTGGTAGGCCTCGTCGACGATCACGATTGTTTGGCTGGCCTCGCCGGCGTCATAGACGGCCTCGACGACATCAAGGCCCAGTCCCGTACCGGTCGGGTTGTTCGGGGAGCACAGGAAGACGATGTTGGGCTGAAGCTCGCGGACCTGCCGGGCCGCCGATTCCGCGCTGAGCCCATAGTCTGCCGCGCGGGCGCCGGCGATGTATTCCGTGTCCGTGCCAGAGGCCAGCAGCGGGTACATCGAATACGTGGGAGGGAACCCGAGTGCCGTCCGGCCGGGGCCGCCGAAGGCCTGGAGGATTTGCTGAAGGACCTCGTTGGAACCGTTCGCGGCCCAGATATTCTCCGCGTCCAGGCCATGGCCAAGGTATTCGGCGAGGGCCTCGCGCAGTTCGGTGAACTCGCGGTCCGGATAGCGGTTCAGCCCGGCAGCGGCGGCGCTAACGGCCTCGGTGATCGCCGCGCGGACATCGGCCGGGACCCCATGGGTGTTCTCGTTGACGTTGAGCAGGATGGGGACGTCCAGCTGCGGCGCGCCATACGGACGCAGGCCACGCAGATTCGTTCGGAGGGGCAGTCGGTTGAGGCGCTCAAGCTGGTCAGTCACGTGACCAGTTTAAGTGGTAGCGGGACGGGCGCTGAAACTGTGACGCCCGCGACGGCACTTGGCGGAGGCTACTTAGACGGGACGAACAGCTGCTGGCCCGGCATCACACCCGCGGCGTCCAGATTGTTCAGCTGCACGATATCGGCCACAACATCGCGGGGATCGCGCTCCGGAGCCACGGACCCTGCAATGGCCCAGAGGGACTCCCCCGGCTGCACCGTGACGGAAACGGTCGGCGTCAGTGAGAGCTGGTCCGCGGAATCCGCCGCTTTCGCGGGGGCGTTGAGGAATCCGCTGAAGGAGAAGACGAAAGCCGCCAGCAGGATCAGGGGGACACCAAAAAAGACGAAGCGCCCGCGCCGGGTGAGCCGCAGCGGAGGCTGCTTCGCCTGAACGATAGTGCCGTGAAACGCGCTTGAAACTGACATGAACTGAGCCCTCCTGGACCATACGGTGCCGCCCGGCGTACTCCACGTACTCGCCGCCAACCGGCCGAACCTTCGAACATAGAACCGAACATCACTTGCGACCCCTGAACCACGAAATCGAACACATATTCGAATCTTGCTTGTTCTGTTTTAGCACTTACTAACGAACGATGTCGAGACTCGCTAGAACAAATGTTTGAAAAAGGTCTGCGGCTGGCCTATTTTTGAGGGACAGGACAACCACTTTTGAACTCCCTGTGGGGATTCATTCGTAGTTGATCAGCAGGGTCTGACATTTCAGGCCGGAAGTTCCCGGTGACAGCAGCCACGGCAGCCGGGCGGAACGGAAAGGCGTTGGCGAACATGGCAGCACAAGCCACTGGCGGCAGGGCCACCCCACGGAGCCCGCAGCCCGCCCGGGCCCCCAAGAGCCTCACCGTCCGGCAAAAAAAGATCCTTGAGACCATCCAGCGGTCCGTCACGGACAAGGGCTACCCGCCGTCGATGCGCGAGATCGGCGACACCGTCGGTCTCGCCAGCCTGTCGAGCGTGACCCACCAGCTCTCCCAGCTTGAGAAGCTCGGCTACCTGCGGCGTGATCCGAAGCGGCCCCGGGCTATGGAAGTGCTCATGCCGCTGACCCTGGATGAAGGGACCACGCCTATCTCGGGTGTCGAGAAGTCCAGCGGTCTGCGGGCCGTCGGCGGCCTGTCAGTAACTGAGCTCGCCAGTGCCACTGACACGGCAATGGTGCCGTTCGTCGGACGCATCGCCGCCGGCGGGCCGATCCTCGCGGACCAGGTGGTGGAGGACGTCATGCCGCTGCCCCGCCAGCTCGTGGGCCATGGCGAACTCTTCATGCTCAAGGTCGCCGGCGACTCCATGATCGATGCCGCCATCTGCGACGGCGACTGGGTGGTTGTCCGCCGCCAGGGTGACGCCGTGAATGGCGACATCGTTGCCGCCCTACTGGACGACGAAGCCACGGTCAAGACATTCCGCCAGCGGGACGGCCACACCTGGCTGCTGCCGCAAAACACCCAGTACGAGCCCATCCTCGGCGACCACGCCGTCATCATGGGCAAGGTCGTCTCGGTACTGCGGTCCCTTTAGCCATCCCGGGCCACGCCATGACCTGGTGGCCACCCTGCGGCGGATTTCCGGCGCAGGGTGGCGGGCCAGCCTGGATCTAGTCTTTCGCGGCGTCTTTCGCCAGGCGCTTCAGGGCAGCCAAGGCTATCGATGAATCGGTGGTGGGCCAGAACGGCGGCAGCGCGGCGCGGAGGAACCCGCCATAGCGCTCCGTGGACAGCCGCGAATCCAGCACCGCCACCACGCCCTTGTCCGAGGTCGAGCGGATCAGCCGGCCGGCGCCCTGCGCGAGGCGGATGGCGGCGTGGGTGGCCGAGACGGCCATAAAGCCATTGCCGCCGGCCTGGGCCACGGCCCGCGAGCGTGCCGTCATCAGCGGATCGTCCGGCCGCGGGAAGGGAATCCGGTCGATGACCACCAGCCGGCAGGACACGCCAGGTACGTCGACGCCCTGCCAGAGGGACATTGTGCCGAACAAACACGTATCCGGCTCGTCGGCAAACTGCCGCACGAGCGCCGTCATGGTCGACTCCCCCTGGCACAGGATGCTGAGGCCCAGCCTGGGCCGCATGGCCTCGGCGGCTTCCTCGGCCGCGCGCCGCGAGGAAAACAGGCACAGGGCACCGCCGCCGGAAGCGCGGATCAGCTTCTCGAGTTCGTCCAGGGCCTCGGGGGACGTTCCGCGGCCGGGTTTGGGCAGGTGCCGGGCGACGTAGAGGATGCCCTGCCTCGGGTAGTCGAATGGGGACCCGACGTCGACGCCGGTCCAGCTCGGGGCGCCGGTGCCAACCAGGCCCAGGCCTCCGGCGGCAGGTTCGAAGGCAGCGCCGATGGCCAGCGTGGCCGAGGTCAGGATGACGGTGTGGTCCGCGAACAAACCCTCGCGCAAACGCCCCGCAACACTCAGCGGGGCAACATTGATCAGGGCCGGCGCGCTCTCGTCCGGCTGGGAGTAGCCCTGCGCCGGGTCGAAGCTGCTGTTGCGGGAGAACCACACTACTTCGCGGTTTTCGCGCGCGGCCAGGAGGCGTTCACAGAGTTCCAGGATGACCATCAGGCGTGAGCGGGCCAGCTGGCGTCCGCCGTCGGCCGACACGGAGCTGTCCCCCTTGGAATCGGACAGGGCGGCGCGGCACGCGTCGCGCAGCTGGTCGATGCAGTCCAGCTGCTCGCTGTTCAGGCCATTGGGCATCAACCCGCTGGGGACGCCGTCTATGGCCAGCTCCAGGTGGGCAGCGGCATTGTTCAGCGCATCCACGGTGATGCCCGTGTGCTTCCGGGCCCCGGACGCGGCGGCGTGCACCATCGCCACGGAGAGCTGGCCGGAGACCGCGCCCGTGACGCGGTCCTGAAGTTCGTGCGCCTCGTCCACCACCACGACGTCGTACTCCGGCAGCACCGCCAGCCCTTCGAAGGCGCTGACGGCGAGCATGGCATGGTTGGTGACCACGACGTCGGCATCGGCGGCGTTCTGCCGGGCGAGTTCGCTGAAGCATTCGGCCGCAAGCGGGCATTTCTGCGCGCCGAGGCACTCCATGGAGGTGACCGAGACCTGGCGCCAGGCCCGATCCGTGACGCCGGGCATGAGCTCGTCGCGGTCCCCCGTCGCGGTCTCCTCGGCCCATTCGCGCAGGCGGACCACTTCCTTGCCCAGCTGGGAGGACGGCCCGCCAAGTGCGGCGGCGAAATGCGGCACGCTCGTGTCCTCACCGAGGGAAAACAGCTGTCCCTCGGAGGGTTCTTCGGACGGGAAGCCGCCCTCGAGTTTGTGCCGGCAGACGTAGTTGGACCGGCCCTTCACCAGGGCGACCTTGACGGGGCGTTCCAGGGCGGGCGTGATGGTCTTGAGCAGCCTGGGCAGGTCCCGGCCCACAATCTGCGTCTGCAGCGCCAGGGTGGCGGTGGACACCAGGGTGGGTTTGTTGCTGGTGAGCGAATGGGCGATCAGCGGAATCAGGTAGGCCAGGGACTTGCCGGTGCCGGTGCCGGCCTGGACCAGCAGGTGGTCGCCGCTGTCGATCGCGCGCGCCACCTGCCGGGCCATTTCGTGCTGGCCATCGCGGCTCTGCCCGCCCATGCCGGACACGGCACGGTCGAGCAGCTTGACCACAAACTCCTCGCCGGCCGCGCCGGCAACCGAACCGGCGTCGGCGTCGGATCCGACATCCGCAGGTTCGACGTCGGCCGATCCAACATCCGCGGGATCGGCGTCGGCCCTGGTCACCGCAGCCTCAGTCATTGCTGATGAAGGGATCCAGTTCGGCGGCGAGTCCTTCACGCACCATCACCACGGCACGGGTCCCGGTTTCCTCGTGGTCGAGGCTGAGGATCTCGGCGTCGGTCTCGTGGAGCTTGCTGAGCAGGTCCCCACGGTTGTACGGGATCAGCAGTTCAAGCTTCACGCTGGGCCGCGGAATGCCGTCGCTGATGGCCTTGAGCAGTTCCGGAATGCCTTCGCCGGTGCGGGCCGAGACCACAACGTGGCGCGGCTCGCGCTGCTTGAGCCGCTCGACCACGAACGGGTCAGCGGCGTCGGCCTTGTTCAGGACAATGATTTCCGGAACCTTGCGCGCGTCGACTTCGCTGAAGACCGTCCGGACAGCGGCGATCTGGCCTTCCGGGTCCGGGTGCGAGACGTCCACGACATGCAGGATCAGGTCCGAGTCGGCCACCTCTTCCAGCGTGGAACGGAAGGCCTCCACGAGCTGGGTGGGCAGGGAACGGACAAAACCCACGGTGTCGGCCAGGGTGTATCCCAGCCCGTCAGCGGTTTCGGCCTTGCGGACAGTGGGGTCCAGGGTGGCGAACAGGGCGTTTTCCACCAACACCCCCGCGTCGGTCAGCCGGTTCAGCAGCGAGGACTTCCCGGCGTTGGTGTACCCGGCGATCGCTACAGAGGGCACCGCATTACGACGGCGGTTGGCCCGCTTCGTTTCCCGTGCCGGCTTCATGGCGGCGATTTCACGCCGCAGCTTGGCCATCCGGGTGCGGATCCGGCGGCGGTCCAGTTCGATCTTGGTCTCACCGGGACCACGCGAGCCCATGCCGGCGCCCGCGCCGCCCACCTGGCCGCCGGCCTGGCGGGACATCGACTCACCCCAGCCACGCAGGCGCGGGAGCAGGTATTCGAGCTGGGCGAGCTCCACCTGCGCCTTGCCTTCGCGGCTCTTTGCGTGCTGGGCGAAGATATCCAGGATCAGCGCCGTGCGGTCAATGACCTTGACCTTGACGATGTCCTCCAGGCCGCGCCGCTGGGACGGGGCCAATTCGGCGTCGACGACTACGGTGTCGGCGCCGGTGGACATCACGATGGCTTTCAGTTCCTGCGCCTTGCCGGAGCCGAGGAAGGTCCCGGGATCGGGTTTGGCGCGCCGCTGGACGAGCCCGTCGAGGACCTCGGAGCCGGCCGTCTCAGCGAGAGCCGCAAGTTCGCGCAGGGAGTTCTCGGCATCCGCGAGGGTTCCCTCGGTCCAGAGTCCGGCCAGGACAACGCGCTCGAGGCGCAACTGCCGGTATTCGACCTCGGTGACGTCTTCGAGTTCGGTGGACAAACCCGCCTTGCGGCGCAGCGCGTGGCGTTCCTCGAGATCCTGCTGGTCGCCGTCGAAGTTGGTGTACACCTCGTCCAGGCGGGAGATGGCCTGTGCCTTGCCGAGCACAGACGTCGGGCCGCTGGCACCGGCGCCTCCGTTGGCTCCGGAGCCGCCGCCGCGGCCTGCGCCTGGGGCGGGGGTGTCCTTGGAGAGGATCCGGTCGATTACAGCCTGAATCTCCTCAGGGCTCATGTCCTGGGCTGCTGAATCGGGTCCGGTGTTGGGGTGGCTGGTCATGGTCTCCTTTAAGGGTTCGGCTCTTTCAGAATAGTGCCGATTGTTGCTCTGTGGGGCGGTATTCGCGCTGGGCTGACGGCGAGAGGTCATGCAGGCCTCCTGGAATGCCCGCGGCAACGGTGCCGGGGCAGGGCTGGCTCCGTGCGGAGCGGTGGCTGGGTGAGGATGGGAGCGGCAAGAACTGCGCGCGCTGTGGGGAACCCTGGTTGTGGGAAACACAGTGGGGTAGTTGCCGTCCGCTGAGCCTGCCCCCGGAGAGGCCAAGCAGTGCTGCGCCCCTAAACCCGGTGCCTGGGAAACAGATTCCTTAGGAAACGGAGTGTCTGGGGAAGCGGCTGAAGTCCAAGTGGTTCGAGTGCCCGCGGGTGAGAAAACTCACCCTGGCGTTGGCGCACTCAGCGGAAGGCGTTTACCTGCGTCGCTACGGAGACGGGACGGAGCCCGTGCCGGCTACTTGGAGATCAAGATCATGTTTTGTAGCGTAGCAGACGCCGGCGCTCCCACCCGGTTTCCCATACGGGCGGGCCGCGAACTAATCTGGCCCATTATGGAGTCTGCACACTATTTCAGCGCCCAGCCGGCCGGGCCTTTCACCCGCAAGCCGCTCACCGTGGATCTTGCCGGTGAGCCGCGCCGGCTGCAGACGTCCTCGGGGATCTTCAGCCCGGACGGGATCGACAAGGGAACGGCCGTGCTGCTGGCCGACGTCCCGGCGCCGTCGCCGCAGGGCAACCTGCTGGACATCGGCTGCGGCTGGGGACCGATCGCGCTGACCATGGCCCTGCGGGCACCGCACGCACAGGTCTACGCGGTGGACGTGAACGAACGCTGCGTCACCCTGACCAACGAAAACGCCGGGTTGCTGGGACTGAGCAACGTCACCGCCAGCACGCCGGACGCGGTGGACCCCGAACTGCGCTTTGACACCATCTGGTCCAACCCGCCGATCCGGATCGGCAAGGATGAGCTTCATGCCCTCCTGCGCCTGTGGATTCCCAGGCTGGCGCCGGGCGGATCGGCCTGGCTCGTGGTCCAGAAAAACCTCGGCTCGGACTCGCTGCAGCGCTGGCTCTCGGCGGAGCTCGACTCCAGCTTCAGCGTGACCCGGGAGAGCACCTCGAAGTCGTTCCGGATCCTTCGAATCAGGAAAGCGTCCCGCTAGCGACGATCACGGCCGGGCCGCTGAGTTCGACGTGTTCGTGTCCCTCCGGGCCCACGAAGAATTTCACGCCGACGACGCCGCCGGGGACGTGGACGTTCCACGCGTCCGGTGCGCCCTGGCCGGCCCAGTGGCGAATGGCGACGGCGGCGGCGCAGGCGCCGGTGCCGCAGGACTGGGTCTCCCCCACGCCCCGTTCGTGGACCCGCATGGTGATAGTGCCGGTGCCCTCGTGGACCAGCGGTTCGGACGGCACAACGAACTCAACGTTGGTGCCGTGCGGCGGCGTCGGGTCCACCCGGGGGGCCGTGAACAGCTGCGTGGCCTCGAGTTCGGCCGTTTCGGCCAGGGCCACGACCGTGTGCGGGTTGCCCATGGTGACGGAGAGGGCGGGCCGTGCGACTTCAAGCCCCTCGGCGCTGACGAGCGAGTCCATGGCCCGTGCGGTCGCCTCGCCCGGGAAAATGAACTCCCAGGGGCCCATGTCGACGGCGTAGCCAGCAGCTGTCCGGACGATCGTCTTGGCACCGCCCCGGGTTCCAATGACGAGGGACTCGCCGGCCGGCAGGTCCACGAGGCCTTCGGCGATGAGGAAGTGCACAAAGACGCGGACGCCGTTGCCGCACATCTCAGAGAGCGAACCGTCGCCGTTGCGGTAGTCCATGAACCACTCGGCGTCGGGGTGTGCGGTCAGCAATTCCTGCCCCTCGGGCAGGAGCCGGGAAGGTACGGCCCGGATCAGGCCGTCGCCGCCGATGCCGCGGTGCCGGTCGCAGAGCGCCGCGACCTGCTCGGGGCTGAGCTCGAGCGCGCCGTTGGGGTCTGCGATCAGGACAAAGTCGTTGCCCGTTCCGTGGCCTTTGGAAAACTTCAGACCGCTCAGGGGTGCGGTATCGCCGGCAGTACGGTCAGCGGCTACAGCTTGGGTTTCGTCCATGCTCCAAGGTTACCGTTCCGCCCTAACCGCCCCGGCACCGTGACCCGAACGCTACGCCAGCGGCAGAACGGACGTCGCCCGGCAAAGGCCGGCGGCCTCGGCCACCAGGTCAGGATCGTGCCAGCCCAGCCACGTGACCCGGGGATCGGCCCGGAACCAGGTCAACTGGCGGCGCGCGAACTGCCGGGTGGCGATGATGGTTTCGTCCGCGGCCTGCTCCAGGCTGGAAGCACCGTCAAGCACCCGGAGGAACTGGGCGTAGCCGAGGGCCCGTGGAGCGGTCCGGCCGTTGCGGAGCCCCGCGGCGTCCAGTCGACGGACTTCGTCCAGAAGCCCCTGGTCGACCATCGCGTGGACTCGGTGGGCCAGGCGCTGCCGGAGCAGTTCCCGGTCCACCTCGAGGCCGATCTGGACGGCCGGCTGGAAGTATTCGCGGGCCGGCATGAAGGAGCTGAAGGGACGCCCGGTGAGCTCGAAGACTTCCAGGGCCCGGATGATCCTGCGCTCATCGCCGAGCCGGCCCGCGGACACGGGGTCCACTGCTTCCAGCCGTTCCCGCAGGGGCCCGGGCCCCGCCGCGGCCAGTTCCGCCTCGAGCCGGCCGCGGATGTCCGGATCCGTGCCGGGGAACTCCAGGACATCGAGTGCGGCGCGGACGTAGAGTCCCGAGCCGCCGGCCAGGATGGCCCGCTTCCCGCGGCCGTGGATATCGGCGATCAACGCGCGGGCCTGCTGCTGGAAGTCCGAGACGCTCGCTTCCTCGGTCACGTCCAGAATGTCCAGGAGATGATGCGGCACGCCGCGGCGCTCGGCCTCGGTGATCTTGGCGGTGCCGATATCCATGCCGCGGTAGAACTGCATCGAGTCGGCGTTGATGACTTCCCCGTCGAGCTCGAGGGCGAGCGAGACGGCCAGGTCTGATTTGCCGGACCCCGTGGGCCCGACGACGGCGATCACCGGCGGCGGAGCTGGCTGTGCCCCCTGCAGCGCTGTGGCCCGGGCTGCTGCGGCTTGGGCTGTGGCGTGAACTGTTGCGTCCGGGGCGGTGCCCTGGGGGCCTGCCACGGCGCTAACGGCCGCGGACCGGGAGGCTGGGCATGCCCAGCGACACGCCGGACCTGCCCGACGCGCTGGCCGGGGCCGGGGCGCCGCAGGAATCAGCCTGGGAACGGTCCCAGGCGTCACCGGCACGGGACCGGCGCAGGCTGTAGTCCTCGGCCGATGCAGGGTCGGAGACGAGGTGGAACGCCGCCGCCTCCGTGATGGTGACGGTCACCAGATCGCCGGGCCGGGGCACTTCGGCGCCGGCGGGCACGGAGAAGTGCACCAGCCGCTGGTCCTGGGACCGGCCGGAGAGGCGGTGGGTTTCCTCAGCCTTGCGGCCCGAGTGGGCGGTCACCATGACCTCGACGCGGCGGCCAAGCTGCCGGGCGTTTTCCTCTGCGGCAATCCGGTCCTGCAGGGCCGTGAGGCGCTCAAAGCGTTCCTGGACCACGGCCTTGGGCAGCTGGTCCGGCAGGTCCGCGGCGGGCGTGCCCGGCCGCTTGGAGTACTGGAAGGTGAAGGCGGTGGCGAACCGGGACTTCTCCACGACGTCGAGGGTGGCCTGGAAGTCCTCCTCGGTCTCGCCGGGGAAACCGACGATGATGTCCGTGGAGATGGCGGCGTGCGGGATCTTCTCGCGGACCTTGTCCAGGATGCCGAGGAACTTGGTGGAGCGGTAGGACCGCTTCATGTCCTTGAGGACCTTGTCCGAGCCGGACTGCAGGGGCATGTGCAGCTGCGGCATGACGTTGGGGGTCTCGGCCATGGCGTCGATGACGTCGTCCGTGAAGGCCGCCGGGTGCGGGCTGGTGAACCGGACCCGCTCCAGGCCCGGGATGTCGCCGCACGCGCGCAGGAGCTTGGAGAACGCCTGCCGGTCGCCGAATTCGACGCCGTAGGAGTTCACGTTCTGGCCCAGCAGAGTTACCTCGATGGCGCCGTCGTCCACGAGCGCCTGGATTTCGGCCAGGATCTCACCGGGGCGGCGGTCCTTCTCCTTGCCCCGCAGTGCCGGGACGATGCAGAACGTGCAGGTGTTGTTGCAGCCCACGGAGATCGATACCCAGCCTGAGTAGACGGAGTCCCGTTTGGTGGGCAGGGTGGAGGGAAAGACATCCAGCGATTCGAGGATCTCCAGCTGGGCCTCATTGTTGTGGCGGGCCCGGTCCAGCAGCGCCGGCAGGGCGCCGACGTTGTGGGTGCCGAACACGGCGTCCACCCACGGGGCTTTCTTAAGGATGGTCTCGCGGTCCTTTTGCGCGAGACACCCGCCGACGGCGATCTGCATGCCCGGGTTGGCTGCCTTGACCGGGGCGAGGATGCCGAGGTTGCCGTACAGCTTGTTATCGGCATTCTCGCGGACCGCGCAGGTGTTGAAGACCACGACGTCGGCCAATTCCCCGGCGGAAGGAACGTAGCCCGCGGCTTCCAGCATGCCGGCCATCCGCTCCGAATCGTGGACGTTCATCTGGCAGCCGAAGGTGCGCACCTGGTAGGTGCGGGGCTGGGCCGAGGCGGAACTTTCCGGTGCGGCAGCGGGGTCTGCGCTGGCTGCTGGCTGCACCGCCGGAGGCGCTGTGGGAGAAGTCGTGCCGGCCGCTGGGGAGGGAATGGTAAAACTCACCTGTTAAGGGTAACGGGTAAGGGTAGCGGGCAGTGGCTGGGCCCGCGCAGACCCCGGACCGGCTGCCCTAATCCCCGTCTCCTGCACGGCCGGCGACGGCATCGAGCACCTCACCCACCACCCGGAAGGCGAGCGAGGGCTGGTAGCCCTTGCGGGCCAGCATTGACGCGAGGCGGCGCGTAACCTTGTCGCGTTCCGCACGGTCCTCGCCGCCGGTGAATCCCCGCAGCTTGCGCTCCACGAGCTCCCGGGCGGCCGCTTCCTCGTCGGCGTCGCTGAGCTGATCCAGCGCGCCGGCAGCAATCTCCGGGTCGATGCCCTTGTCCGCAAGTTCGCGCCGCAAGGCCCCCTTGGCGAGTTTGCGCGTCTGGGACCTGCTGCGGACCCACATGTCGGCGAACTCGGCGTCGTCAACCAGCCGCACTTCCTCGAAGCGGTCCAGCACGGCCTCGGCGACGTCTTCGGGAACGTTGCGCTCGGCCAGCTTGCGCGAGAGCTGCAGACGGCTCTTGGGCAAACTCGTCAGCTGCCGCAGCACGATGGCACGCGCTACCGCCGCGGGATCCGCGTCCCGGTCCTGCTCGGCCGGCGAACCCGCGCCATGGGCTCCGTCCGCGGGCTGGTCGGGGCCGACAAAGCCGGGGGCAGGATTCCGGGATGGGAATCCTGCCCCTTTGCGCCGTCGGCTGTTAGAAGCCGTCAACGGCCTTCAGCTTCGGTGATTCCTCGGTCTCGGCCGGGGCCTTCACGCCGACGCCGAGCTTTTCCTTGATCAGGCGCTCGAGTTCGGCCGCCAGCTCCGGGTTGTCGCGCAGGAAGCGGCGGGAGTTCTCCATGCCCTGGCCCAGCTGGTCGCCATCGTAGGTGAACCAGGAGCCCGACTTCTTGATCAGGCCGTGCTCGACACCCATGTCGATGATGCCGCCCTCACGGGAAATGCCCTGGCCGTAGATGATGTCGAACTCGGCGATCTTGAAGGGCGGGGCCATCTTGTTCTTGACGATTTTGGCCTTGGTGCGGTTGCCGACGGAATCAGCGCCCTCTTTCAGGGTCTGGATCCGGCGGACGTCGATGCGGATGGAGGCGTAGAACTTCAGCGCCTTACCACCGGTGGTGGTTTCCGGGGAGCCGAAGAAGACACCGATCTTTTCACGCAGCTGGTTGATGAAGATGGCAGTGGTCTTCGTCTGGCTCAGGCGGCCGGTGATCTTACGGAGGGCCTGGCTCATCAGGCGGGCCTGCAGGCCCACGTGGCTGTCGCCCATGTCGCCTTCGATTTCCGCGCGGGGAACGAGGGCGGCCACCGAGTCGATGACGATGACGTCAAGGGAGCCGGAACCGATGAGCATGTCCATGATTTCCAGTGCCTGCTCGCCGGTGTCCGGCTGGGAGACCAGGAGCGCGTCGGTGTCGACGCCCAGCTTCGCGGCGTATTCCGGGTCGAGGGCGTGCTCGGCGTCGATGAAGGCGGCAATGCCGCCCAGGCGCTGGGCGTTGGCAACCGCGTGCAGCGCGACCGTGGTCTTACCGGATGATTCCGGACCATAGATTTCCACGACGCGGCCGCGGGGCAGGCCGCCAATTCCCAGGGCGACGTCCAGTGCGATCGAGCCGGTCGGAATGACTTCGATGGGCGCACGGACTTCATCGCCGAGGCGCATGACCGAGCCTTTGCCGAACTGCTTGTCAATCTGGGCAAGCGCTGCGTCGAGCGCCTTCTGGCGATCCGGGGCTGCGGCCATGATTCACACCTCTAATACTTTCTCGCTGTGGAGTGGCCGTGGAGGCCTTTGTCTGTCATCACTGACGCTACTGGCACCCTCCGACAAAGTTGTCGAGGGAACCACTTATGTGGAAAACGGTCTGAAAAAAGCATAGCCCTATCCGAACAGATATTCGAACAATCGGGCGGCGTGTCAGGCGTCCGCGGGGCTCCGCAGGCGTCCGCGCGGCATCGCAGGCCTCAGCGGGGCCCGGTGGTGTCGCGGGGTTTGACGTCCCGGCCCAGGCGGCGCTCCGGCGGGACGTCCTGGACGTCGCACAGGGCTAGCCACACCTGGCGGGGAGGAACGCCGGCACTGAGGGCCTGGTCCGCTGTGCGGCCCCCGACCCCTGCCAGGACCAGCGAACTGCTCAGGACGTGGGAGTATCCCGCGCCGAACTCGTCGTCCATAAGCCGCCAAAAGTCACTGATTCGCACCAGTAAAGTCTCTCACGGCCCGGGACTCTAGAATGGTTGCCATGAGCAACCCAACTGAGTCCGCGGCAGATTCGTCTCCCGGAAACGCCGGCGCGGACGCCGCCCTGGACGCTGTCGAGAACCAGCTGAGCCTGCTCTGGCGCCGGGGCCGGTCGATTTCCCATCAGCTCTCGCGCCAGGTCCACCCGGACATGGAACCCGCCGCCTACGGGCTGCTCAGCGTGATCCGCAAACAGGGCCCCATCAGGCTGACCGACCTCGCATCCTGCATCGGCGTCGGCAAGCCTTCGGTGAGCCGGCAGATCGCCTTCCTCGAGGGCCTGGGGCTGGTGTCGAAGGAGGCCGACCCCTTGGACGGCCGGGCGCAGGCCATCCGCCTGACGCCCGAAGGCGAGGAAAGGATGCACCAGGTCCAGGACGCCCGGCGTGAGGTATTTCGGGAACGCCTGTCCGAGTGGCCGGCCGAGGACCTGCAGGCTCTTGCCATGTACATGGCGAAACTCAATGCCACCTACGAACGCGATGGGTTCCCCCGGGACGAGCACGTCAAAGGACCCCCGGCCTGAGCCGGAGGTCCTTTTGTTGAGTCTTAGGTCTTATGTGAGTTGACGGCTAGCGTGCTCCGGAAAGGAGGCCCTTAGCCAGCTCGTCGGTGAGGTCGGAGTTGAGCTCTCGGTCCAGGTCGCGGCCGTAGCGCTGCGCGAACTCCTGCGGAACGGTGTCCGGAACCGCGACGCCCTCGGCGACGGCGACGCGGTCGCTGACTTCGCGGAGCATGCTCGAAAGCGGAACATCGAGGGCCGAGCAGATCGAGGAGAGCAACTCCGAGGAGGCTTCCTTCTGGCCGCGTTCCACTTCGCTCAGGTAGCCCAGTGAAACACGGGCACTGTGCGAGACTTCGCGGAGCGTACGGCCCTGGCGCTGGCGGACATCGCGCAGGACATCACCAATTTCGTGACGTAGTACAACCATCTTGCGCTCCTTCTGTTCGCTCTTGGCCTGATCGGCGAGGCCCACATCCTTCCAGCGGACAACGCCGTTTACGGATACGGGCTGCTTTACCATCTGTATCGCCTTGCTCCTCGTACTGTCGAGTCCGCCGGTGGGGCGGACTCTGCTGATGATTTCATCCTAGGCGCCTCCCTTATTTGGAAGCGACACAATGTAACAACTATTCGGAATCAACTTTTGTTCCCGGCAACTTTACGCCCGGTAGCCTTCGGAAGATAGGGCCTCCAGCAGACGCTCCAGGGCGGCGCCGCACGCCAGTGCGCGGATCTCGGCGCGGCTGCCTTCAAAGGAATAGGGGTACGACGTCGATCCTCCCGCCGTGGCGATGCCGATAAAGACCGTGCCCACCGCTTTACCGTCGTGCGGTTCGGGCCCGGCAACGCCGGTGGTGGACACGCCGACGTCGGCGCCGCAGATGCGGCGCGCACCGTCGGCCATGGCTGCGGCGACTTGGCCGTCCACCGAGCCGACGGCGTCGAGCAGTTGGCCGGGGACACCCAGGACGTCGGACTTGACCTTGTTGGCGTAGGACACCACGCCACCCTGCAGCATCCCGGAGGCGCCGGGCGTGTCGGCCAGCACGGCGGTGACCATCCCGGCGGTGAGGGATTCGGCGGTCGCGGCGGTCAGCCCGCGGCCAAGGGCGCCGGTGACGGCCTGCTCCGCCAGGCGGTGCAGGTTGGGGTGCAGCTTGGGATGGGGATTGGAGTCCGGATGGTTCATGGCTTGTTCTCCCTTTCCCGTTCTTTCTCGGCCCTGACGCCGGCGGCCCGCAGCTTGAAGGCCTCAATGACGTATTCGCCGCCGGTCCACAGGGTGATGGCCAGCGCAGCCATCATCACGACGAACGCCACAACGCCCAGCCACGGGGCCATGGACGCCAGCGGAAGGACGTAGAGGAAGATGGCCACTGTCTGCACCACCGTCTTGAGCTTGCCGCCGCGCGAGGCCGGGATGACGCCGTAGCGGATAACGTAGAACCGCAGCGCGGTGATGCCCCACTCCCGGACCAGGATCAGGATGGTGACCCACCACGGCAGTTCCTGGAGCAGCGAGAGCATGACCAGCGCGGAGCCGATCAGGAGCTTGTCGGCGATCGGGTCCGCAATCTTGCCAAAGTCGGTGACGAGGCCGCGGGACCGGGCGATGTCGCCGTCGAGCTTGTCCGTGTAGATGGCCACCGCGAAGACGAAGGCGGCCGCCCAGCGCCAGGGGCCGTTCTGGGCCTGCAGCCCCGGGGCGTCGAGGATGAGGAACCAGACGAAGAACGGCACCAGCACTATCCGCAACATCGTGAGGACATTCGGCAGGTTCCAGATCCGCGAGGCGGATCCGGGGTTGTCTTCGGCGCTATTCACCTTCCTAGGCTACCGTCTTCGCACGCTACCGTCCGGTGAGCGACCAGGCGTCCTCTGAGCCGTCCTCGTCGCCGGAGCCGCCGTCGGCGCCGTCGTGGTAGTCGATCGCCTGGGTGCGGTTCTCCAGGTCGGCCGCCACGAGGTCCTCGGCGTAACCGCCTTGGGCGATGTTCGAGTTGGCGTTATCGCTCAGGGCCGCGGTCTGTGAGTCAGCGGCCACCGGACCGTCCTGGCCCTTCATCGCGGCCAGCACGGCGGCGAGGTCGTCCGGCTTGACCAGCACGTCGCGCGCCTTGGAACCTTCGGAGGGTCCCACCACTCCCCTGGACTCGAGCAGGTCCATGAGGCGGCCGGCCTTCGCGAAGCCGACCCGGAGCTTGCGCTGCAGCATCGATGTGGAACCGAACTGGGTGGTGACGACGAGCTCGGTGGCCTGGAGCAGGACCTCGAGGTCGTCCCCGATGTCGTCGTCGATCTGCTTCTTCTGGGCCTCGGGCGCGACGTCGTCACGGTAGACGGCCTTGAGCTGGCCCTTGACGTGCTCAACCACCTTGTGGATCTCGGACTCGGTGACCCAGGCACCCTGGACACGCATGGCCTTGGAGGCGCCCATCGGCAGGAACAGGGCGTCGCCCTGGCCGATGAGTTTTTCGGCGCCCGGCTGGTCCAGGACCACCCGGGAGTCGGTGACGGATGAGGTGGCGAAGGCCATGCGGGAGGGCACGTTTGCCTTGATCAGGCCGGTCACGACGTCCACCGACGGGCGCTGGGTGGCCAGGACCAGGTGGATGCCGGCCGCACGGGCCAGCTGCGTGATGCGGACAATCGAGTCTTCGACGTCGCGCGGGGCCACCATCATGAGGTCGGCGAGTTCGTCCACGATCACCAGCAGGTACGGGTACGGCTTGATGACGCGCTTGGAATCGACCGGCGGGTGGACCTTGCCGGCCCGGACGGCCTTGTTGAAGTCGTCGATGTGCTTGAAGCCGTAGTTGGCGAGGTCGTCGTAGCGGGCGTCCATTTCCCGGACCACCCACTGCAGGGCCTCGGCCGCCTTTTTCGGGTTGGTGATGATCGGGGTGATGAGGTGCGGGACCCCCTCGTAGGCCGTGAGTTCCACGCGCTTGGGGTCCACCATGACCATGCGGACCTCGTCCGGGGTGGCCCGCATCAGGATCGAGGTGATCATCGAGTTCACGAACGAGGATTTGCCGGCGCCGGTGGCACCGGCCACGAGCAAGTGCGGCATCTTGGCCAGGTTGGCCACGACGTACCCACCTTCGACGTCCTTGCCGACCCCCATGACCATGGGGTGGTCGGTGCGGCGGGCGTTCTGGCTGCGGAGCACGTCGCCCAGGGACACGGTTTCGCGGTCCGTGTTGGGGATTTCGATGCCGATGGCGGACTTGCCCGGGATAGGGCTCAGGATGCGCACATCCGAGCTGGCGACCGCATAGGAGATGTTCTTGGACAGGGCGGTGACCCGCTCCACCTTGGTGCCCGGGGACAGCTCGATTTCGTAACGGGTCACGGTGGGTCCGCGGCTGAAGCCGGTGACCTGCGCCTCCACGTTGAACTGGTTGAGGGTCTCGGTGAGCGAGGCGACAATCGCGTCGTTGGCCTCGGTGCGTTCCTTAGGGATGGAACCGGGCGTCAGCACGTCCGAGGCCGGCAGGGTGTAGGTGACGTCGCCGGCCAGTGAGAGCTGTTCGGTGCGCTGCGGAATCGGGGTGGGCAGCGGTGCCGGCGCGACCGGGTTGGAGGGGACCTTGGCGGCCGCCACGACGGCGGCATTGAGCGATCCCGCGGCCACCATCCCTGGGGTGACCAACGGGATGGCCTCGGTGGCGTTCTCGTCAACGGACCCCGCGGCACCGGAGGATCCGGCCGTGCCGAGGCCCTGGGCGGCCTTGATCTTTTCGACGGCGATCTCGGCCTGGGTGGGACGGCGGACGCCGGGCGCGACATCGGGCGCGACGCCAGAGCGCGCCTTGCCCTTCGCACCCTTGGCGGGCGGTGCCTCGTCCTCGTCGTCGATCACGGCGCGCTCGAAGGCTTCGTCGCCGACGTAGCCTTCCAGGCCGGACTCGTCGTCGTGGTCCTTGCCGAAGAGGCGCTTGCGCTTCTTCTTGGGCGGGGCCGCGGCGTCGTTCTCGTACAGGTAGCTGCGGTCGTGGCGGTCGCCGGCGTCGTCGTCCTGGAGGTCGATGCCCATCAGGTGCTCGTACGCGTCCCGCAGGCGGCCGGGGATGGCACCGAAGGGGGTCGCGGTGACGATCAGCAGAGAGGTGAACGCCAGCAGGCCGTACACCACAAGGGGGACGGCGGTGTGCACGGCAGCCAGCGGGGCGGCAGCGAGGTAGCCGAGCATGCCGCCGGCCCTGCGCAGGCCGTCGAAGCCGTCGGCGACGGTCGGCTGGCCGCCGATGACGTGGGCCAGCCCGGAACCGGCGAACGTCATGATGAGGAAGCCGATGCCGATCCGGTTGTTACCGCGGCCGTCGTCGGGCTGGCGGAACAGGCGGAAGGCGCACACGAACAGCATGAGCGGCAGCAGCAGGGCCATCCAGCCGAAGGTGCCGTTGACGATCGCAAAGATGAGGTCGGGGAGCCAGCCCTGGAATCCCCACCATGCAAAGGTGGCGACGAAGACTCCCAGGGCCAGGTTGAACAGGGCGGCGCCGTCGCGGCGGTCCTCGGGGGGGAGGTCGCTGACGTCGTGGCCGACCCGCCGGATGCCGGCGCCGATCACGTGGGCGATGCCCAGCCATGCACCGGCCAGCACCCTCACGACCCAGGGCTGGTGGGGCTCAACGACAGCCAACTGCCGGGTCCGCGCGGTTCCGGTGGTTCCGCCCGTGGTTCCCCGCGGCCGGGCGGATTTGGATGCGGCGGAACTGGACCCCCGGCCGGGAGAACTGCCTGATTTGCCGCTTGAGTTTCCTCTAGGCGCGGAAGAAGTACGAGTCGCCATACCCGCCACGGTACCGGATGCCGGGGCGAAAACCCCGAATTTCCGGGCGTCCGGGATCATGTTGCCGCCAGCCCCAACGGCGAACGGCCTCCCCGCCCCCGCGGCGCTCAGGCTGCGGGTTGGCCGGGAAGGCCGTTGAGCAGGCATGTGCCTGCTACGGGTGAGGGACCTACGCCCGGTGAACCAACTGAGGCTTACGCCTCAAGGACCACCGGGATGATCATGGGCTTGCGGCGCAGCTTGCGGTTGACCCACGTGCCGACGACCCGGCGGACGACCTGCTGCAGCTGGTGCGTCGTGTGGTCCGTGCGGTTCAGCACGGCTTCCTCGAGGGCCTCGTTGATCTTGGGGATGATCTCGTCGAACACGGAATCGTCCTCGGCCACGCCGCGGGCGTGGATCTCCGGCCCGGACACCACCTTGCCGGTGGCACGGTGGATGACCGTGATGATGGAGATGAAGCCCTCGTCGCCGAGAGTCTGGCGGTCCTTGAGGTCGGCTTCCGTGACTTCACCGACGCTGGAGCCGTCGACGTAGACGAATCCAACCTCGACCTGGCCCACGATGTCGGCCTGGTGGTCGCGCAGGTCGATCACGGTGCCGTTGTCCGCGAGCAGGATGCTTTCCTCCGGAACTCCGGATTCAAGGGCGATCTTGCCGTTGGCGATGAGGTGGCGGGTTTCGCCGTGCACCGGCATGGCGTTGAGCGGCTCAAGGATGTTGTAGCAGTACAGCAGCTCGCCGGCGGCAGCGTGGCCGGAGACGTGCACCTTGGCGTTGCCCTTGTGGATGACGTCGGCGCCGAGCTTCAGCAGCCCGTTGATGATGCGGAAGACGGCGTTTTCGTTGCCCGGGATCAGGCTCGACGCGAGGATGACGGTGTCGCCCTCGCCGACGACGACGCGGTGGTCGCCGTTGGCCATGCGGGACAGGGCCGCCATGGGCTCACCCTGGGAGCCGGTGGACATCAGCACCACCCGGTTGTCCGGCAGGTTGTCGATGTTCTTGATGTCGACCAGGATCCCGGCCGGCACCTCCAGGTAGCCAAGTTTCGCGGCGATGGCCATGTTCCGGACCATGGAGCGTCCCACAAAGGCAACCTTGCGGTTGTGGTTGGCTGCGGCATCGAGAACCTGCTGGACGCGGTGCACGTGGGAGGAGAAGGAGGCGACGATGATGCGCTTGGACGCCTGGCCGAACAGCCGGTCCAGGGTGGGCCCGATTTCCTTCTCGGCGGTGGTGAAGCCCGGGACGTCGGCATTGGTCGAATCCGACATGAACAGGTCCACGCCCTCTTCGCCCAGCTTGGCGAAGTGACGGAGGTCGGTGATGCGGCCATCCAGCGGCAGCTGGTCCATCTTGAAGTCACCGGTGTGCAGGACCGTGCCGCCCGAGGTGCGGAGGAACACGGCCAGGGCGTCCGGGATGGAGTGGTTGACGGCGACGAACTCGCATTCGAACGGACCGAACTTCTCGACCTGGCCCTCGACGACGATCTTCGTGTTCGGCTTGATCCGGTGTTCCTGCAGCTTGGCCTCGATCAGGGCCAGCGTGAGCTGTGAACCGACGATGGGAATGTCGGCGCGCAGGCGCAGGAGGTAGGGGACGGCGCCGATGTGGTCTTCGTGACCGTGGGTCAGGACCACCGCGACGATGTCCTGGAGACGGTTCTCGATGTAGGAGAAGTCCGGCAGGATGAGGTCGACGCCGGGCTGGGTCTCTTCGGGGAAGAGCACGCCGCAGTCAACGATGAGGAGCTTGCCGTCGATCTCGAAAACGGTCATGTTGCGACCGATTTCCCCGAGTCCGCCGAGCGGCACGATCCGCAGGGTGTTCTTCGGGAGGCGTGGCGGCGTGACAAGGCCGGGAAGGGCGGTTTGGGTCATAGTGCACTACTTTCCAGGCTGAAGCCGGGCTGGTTCTTATCGATCAGGATTGGCTCCCGATCAGGAAAAGACCATCCCCGCTTCCGCCAAATCCTCGCGGATGGTTGCGATCTCGGCCTCGCCCGGCTCCACGAGGGGCAAACGGACAACCGAGTTGGGCAGGACTCCCTGCCACTTAAGAACCTGCTTGGCAGCGACAGCACCCTGAATGTGGGTCATCACTGCGCGGACCACGGGGTCCAGTTCGAAATGTAGGGTGCGGGCGGTAGCAAAATCGCCTGCAAGTGCGGCATCGATCAGCGCACGGAATTGCCGCGTCGCGACGTGCGCGGAGACGCTGACCAGCCCGACGGCGCCGGCGGCCATCCACGGCAGCGTGAGGCCGTCGTCGCCGGAGTAGACATCGAGATCGGTGTTCGCCAGGACGCGCGTGATGGCGGCGAAATCTGCCTTCGCATCCTTGAGGGCGATGATGTTGGGGTGGTCGGCGAGCCGGATCATGGTCTCGGGCAGGATGGGCACGCCGGCGCGGCCGGGGATGTCGTACACCATGACGGGGAGGTCGGCGGCGTCGGCCACGGCCTCGACGTGTGCCTGAATGCCCGCCTGGCTTGGCTTGTTGTAATACGGCGTGACGATCAGCTGGCCGTGTGCTCCGGCTTTGGCTGCGCGCTTGGCCATCTCGATCGAGTGCGAGGTGTGGTTGGTCCCCGTTCCGGCGATGACCTTGGCACGGTCGCCAACGGCCTCGACGATGACGCGGAAGAGCTTCTCTTTTTCGTCGTCTTCGAGCGTGGAGGTCTCCCCCGTGGTGCCGGAGATGACGAGGGCGTCATTGCCGTCGTCGACGAGCTTGCTCGCCAGTTCCGCCGACTGCTGGTAGTCGACCTCACCGTCCGGTGTGAAAGGCGTGACCATGGCAGTCACGAGGGTCCCGAACGTGTAAGAGCGAATTTCAGAGTCAGCCATATGAAAAACGTTACCTTGTCTGCGGCATGTTAGGACAATGGCGACGGTGTGACGAACGTCAAAGTCGCCGGGCCACGCGTCACGTTTCCGCCGTCCGGCCGCACTCAGGGCCGCCGAAACCGCGCCAGCACGCTGTATTGGAGACTCGCGGTCAGCACCTCGGTGCCGGTGCCGGCCGCCTGCCGGAACGGAAGCCCGTCAGGGCCCCAGAAGCCGCTCAGGCCACAGGAGGCTCCGAGCGGCGTGGCTCCTGCCAGGTTCGCCAGGACGGAGAACATCCGGTTGTCCATGGCGCGGGCGCCAAGATGCAGTGCCAGCCGGTGGTCTTCGCCGGCAGTGTAGAGAGCCGAGACGGCATAGATGTCCGCACCGGCTTCCGCTGCCCATTCCGCGTGGCCGGGGCGGGCGGCGTCGAAGCAGATCGCCAGGGCGACCTTCCAGCCGTCGATTTCAAGGACGGCGGGGTGGCTGCCGGCCACGAAGAGATCTTGCTCCGGACCGTGCAGGTGCGTCTTGAAGCTGGTCTCGATGGCGCCCGTGGGGTGGACTGCGAGGGAGGCCAGCCGCGGTGTGCCGTCCTCGTCCTTGAACGCGGCCCCGACCACGGCGGTGATGCCGGTGCGCCGGCAGATTTCCCGGATGCCGTCCAGTCGCACGTCAGCTGCGCTCAGCCACTCCCCCGGACCCTCCAGCAGGTCCAGCCGGTACCCCGTCAGTGAGAGTTCGGGAAAGATCACCAGCCGGGCTCCGTGCGACTCGGCATCTTCGATCAGCCGGATGTGCTCGGGCACGTTGGCGGCAACGCCGCCATCCAGGGCCTGGTATTGGACGGCGGACAGCGTCAGGGCGGTGATTGAGCCAGTGGTCACCCTGCCATCCTAGGCACCTCCTCTTTTGCCGGAGGTCGCCGCGGGTGCCGAGCAGTAACCCCCGACGGCAGTTTCACGAAGGGCCTCCGCCCAGACGGCAAGCCGCTGGGCCGCCCGCACGTAGTGGAACAACTCTGTTGGAGTGAGGGCATCGAGGTCCGTCTCGGCCAGCCGCCGGGCCAGCTCGGCTCCCGGCGGGACCACAGCCAGCGCCGTACCTTCCTTGCCCCACTGGACGTCTTCGGCCGGCTCCCCGGCGACCAGGCGCCGGAAGAGGAAGTCCACGACGCCCGGGCTCATGGCCTTCAGGACGCCGGCCGCCGACTCGCCACCATTCGCCCGTTCGCCAGGCGGGTTGCTGGCCCGAGCCGGGCCTGAAGGATCCGGGTCCGGAAATTTTCGGCCCGGAACTTTTCGGCCTGTAACTTCCCGGCCTGTGAATTCCCGGTTTGTGAATTCGGGATTCAGGAAGGCGGGCTCTGGGGCGTTGTTCATGCGCTCATCGTATTCGAACATATATTCGAACACAAGGCCTGTTCGGAGAAGGACTGGAGCCGTGGGCGGGCCGCGCATGGGACGATCACCCGGCCGATCATGAGACGATCAGATGATGACCGCGCGCGGAATGACCACTGCTTCCCGGACCGTCAAGGGCACTTCCTCCGGCGCCCGGCTGGCCGGCATTGACGCCGCACGCGGTCTGGCATTGCTGGCCATGATGGCCACGCACGTGCTGGCGACCTTTGAGCCGGACCCACAACTCACGCCCACCTGGATCGGGCTGGCTTTTTCCGGGCGGGCAGCCGCGCTGTTCGCCGTGCTTGCCGGAGTCGGCCTCGCCTTGTCCACGGGGAAGCAGCAGCCACTCGAGGGCCCCGAACTGGGGGCGGCCCGCCGGGGCATCGCCCTGCGGGCGCTCGTGATCGCCGCCGTCGGGCTCTCCCTGGGCGGGCTGGATGTCAACATCGCCATAATTCTGGTCCACTACGCCCTCCTTTTTCTGTGCGTGCTGCCTTTCGTCGGGCTCGGGGTGAAACGCCTGATCCCACTCGCGGCCCTCTGGATCCTGGCAGCCCCTGTCCTGGCCTACCTGCTGCGGCCTTGGCTGTTGTCCGCCGATCCGCCCCTGCGGCTGGGGCATAACCCAAGCTGGGAAGATTTGGCCACCCCGGCAAGGCTGTTGGGCGACCTCTTCCTCACGGGCTACTACCCTGTCCTGCAGTGGATCGCCTACCTCCTCGTGGGGCTGGCGATCGGCCGGATGGCGCTGTGGAAGGCGGCCGTGCCGTTCCTGCTGCTGGCGGCCGGAACGGTGGTGGCCGTCATGTCCAAGTGGCTGGGGATGGTGATGATGGAGGACTGGGGCGGCCGGCAGGCCCTGCAGGCACAGATCGGCGATCCCGCCTACCCGCTGGAGAGTCTGCTGCAGGTCAACCTTGCCGGCGTCGAACAGTCAGGCACAGTGTGGTGGCTGGCCACCAGTGCACCGCACTCCGGCACCGCACTGGATCTGTTGCACACTTCAGGGACTGCTGCTGCCGTGATCGGCCTGTGCCTCCTGCTGGGGAGGCTGGGCAACTGGCTGGAACTGGATCTGCTGCTCCCGCTGCGCGGAGCCGGAGCCATGACGTTGAGCCTCTACACGGCTCATCTGTGCATCATGGCTGCCCTGCACGATCAGCCGCTGATGACCGGCTGGACCGTGGAGGGTGTGTACTGCGCGCAGGCCATCGGGGTGCTGGTGACTGGCGCGGTCTTCGCAGCACTGGCATGGCGCGGACCGCTGGAGTGGGTCACCCATGCGGCCAACCAGGTAGGCAGCTACCAGCCGGTCCGAGTCCGCCAGACTCCCCGCCTCCGCTAGCTTCCGCCGCCGGACCCGGCGCGGCCCACGTGGCCCTGCCGGACCGGGGGCTCATCGGCCGCGGCCCGTCCGGCTAGGGCTCATGCGTGCCGGTCCGGAAGATCCGCACGGCGTCGCGCATCGAGGCGCGGGCCCGCTTGCGGTCTCCGGCGGCATCGTAGGCACAGCTGAGCCGGAACCAGGAACGCCAGTCGTCCGGGGCGGCTTCCGTCTCGGCGCGGTACTTCTCAAATTCGAGGTCGGCGGCTTCGCGGATGATCCGGCCGGCGGGCGTGCGCGGCAGCGTGTCCTCCGGCAGTCCCCCCTCGGCTTCGAGGATCTTCGCCAACCGCTCGGTGCGGGCGCCGAACAGCAGCTCCCGGATCAGTGCCCAGGCGCCGATGACCGGCAGCACCAGGTAAGCGACGCCGATCGCCTTCGCCACGAGATTGGGGTCCGACATCAGGAGCACGGAACGTTGAAGGGACACCACCAGGTAGAACACAAGCAGCAGGGTGACGGCCCCCACCCAGATCTTGGTGCGGTTGGCTTTCAGGGTTGTGAGGGCGGCGGACATCGGGCTCAGAGTCCCAGGTCCAGGTAGCCGTCGAGTCCCACCGTGAGACCGGGGTGTGCGGCGACGTTGCGGATCCCCAGCAGCACTCCGGGCATGAAGGAGGCACGGTCGAAGGAGTCGTGGCGAATGGTCAGCTGCTCCCCCGGCCCACCCAACAGGACCTCCTGATGCGCGACGAGGCCGCTGAGGCGGACGCTGTGGACGCGGACGCCGTCGACGTCGCTGCCGCGGGCGCCATCGAGCTCCGTGGTGGTGGCGTCCGGACTGGAAGGCACGCCAGCGGCGGTGCGCTCGGCCGAGATCAGCTGCGCAGTGCGCACAGCAGTGCCGGAGGGGGCATCCACCTTGTCAGGGTGGTGCAGTTCAATGATTTCAACGGACTCGAAGTACTTGGACGCCTTGGCGGCGAAGGCGGAAGCCAGGACCGAGCCGAGGGCGAAGTTGGGGGCGATGAGGACGCCGACGCCGGGCTGGTCGGCGAGGAGCTCCTCCAGCCCCGCGAGCCGGTCGGCATCCCAGCCGGTGGTGCCGACCACGGCGTGCATGCCGTGCTCGACGGCGAAGCGGACATTCGCCTCGGTGCTTTCGGGGACGGTCAGGTCCACCACGATCTGCGCGCCGGAGCTGACAAGGGAATCGAGGGAGTCGTTGCGGCCAAGGGCCGCGACGAGCGTCAGGTCCGTGGCGGCGTCGATGGCCTTCACGGCCTCTACGCCCATGCGCCCGTTGGCGCCCAGCACGGCGACTGAGAGTTGTTCGGTCATGCCTTCAACCCTACCGCCGGGGCCGTTGCGTTCAGGAACCGGCGGCCTTGGGTTACAGGACCACCCCCGCGCCTGTCAGGCTGGATTGACGGGCTAGATTTGTCAATCTAAACTGACAGGCATGGAGACTGACGACCTGTCCGCGCATATTCATTCACTTGACCCCGCCGTCGGTCTAAGGGCGGTCGGAGCCCTTCACCGCCTGGCAGAACAGGTCGAGGCCGCGCAGGTAAGAGCTGCTAGACAACAGGGATGGACCTGGGAGCAGATCGGTGACGCCCTAGGCGTCTCGCGGCAATCCGTCCACGCAAAATACCGAGAGTGAGATCAAACGATGTTTGAACGATTTGCCGGCGACACCCGAAAGATCGTTGGCTTTGCCATGGAAGAGGCCCGCTACAGCGGCGACAAGCGGCTGGGCACGGATCATCTGCTGCTAGGGGCGCTCCACGATCCCGGTCCGGCCGGCATCCTTGGTGTCACGCTCGATCAGGCAAGGGCGGCGGCAGCCGCGCTGGACCGCACCGCACTCGCGTCAATCGGAATAGATACCCAGGGCTTTGAACGCGTCACCATGCCCAGCCGCGGAAAAAAGCCGCCCTTCAGCTCAGGCGCCCGGTCCGTCATGGAAGGCATGCTTCGGTACACCATTGACCAGAAGTCACGACAGATCACCACCGCGCATCTTCTGCTGTCGCTGCTGGACCGCGAGGAACATGATCCGGCGGCCTCGCTCCTGAATGCACTGGGGGTCGACCGGGCCGAGGTCCGGCGCAGGGTCCTTTCCTCCTGATCGCGAGCTAACGTGCTGCCTATTCGCCGGCGCCGACCCATTCCACCGTGCCGTCGGCGAAAAACTGTTCCTTCCAGATCGGCACCTGGGCCTTGATCCGGTCCACGAGTTCGGCACAGACCTCGAAGGCCTGGCCGCGGTGGGCTGCGGAGACGGCGCAGACCAGGGCAGGATCGCCGATCTCCAGCATGCCGATCCTGTGGGCCGCCCAGATCCGCACCGGCTGCTCCCGCTGATCGCCGTCGGCGCCGTCATCCGAAGATCCGTCGGGCGCCGGGCCGCCGGCCGGGACGGAATGCTCCGCCACGAGCCCGGCGACGACGTCGGCCATCACCTGGTGCGCCGTCGGGTGGGCGCTGTAGCTGAGCCGGGAAACCTGCTTGCCGCCGTCGTGGTTGCGGACGACGCCGCTGAAGCTGACCACCGCTCCTGCGGTGTCCGACTCGACCGCCGCGATGGCCTGCTCCACGGAAATGGGCTCGGCGCTCAGCACGGCGTGCACGATTTCAAATCCGGTGTTAGTGCCCATGGCTGCCTTCCAGCTGGTCGCAAAGGTGTCCAAGGATGGGATCCAGCACGGCCAGGCCGTCCATCACGCCCTTCGGGGATCCGGGGAGGTTCACGATGAATGTCTGGCCGGTCGCGCCCGCGTGGCCCCGGCTGAGCATGGCCATCGGTGTCTTGGCTGTTCCGGCGTTCCGGATGCCCTCCATGATGCCCGGGATTTCCCGGTCCAGCAGGGGCAGGGTCTGCTCAGGCGTTGCGTCGGTGGGGCTGAGCCCTGTCCCGCCGCTGGTGATGATGACGGCCGGCTGCTGGCTCAGCAGGGCGCGGAGGGCGGCCCCCACCGGCGCCCCGTCCGGCACCACCATGGCAGGGAACGGCTCGAAGCCGTGTTCGGTGAGCCAATCGATGATGACAGGACCGGTGAGGTCCTCGTAGATACCGGCGGCCGCGCGGGTTGAAGCGATCACGACGCCGGCCTTCCGGCCCGTGGCTTCGCCGTGGCGGTGAGGTTCGGGCATGTTCATAGGGTCCAGTCCCCGCTCTTGCCGCCGCTTTTGGCGAGCACTTTGATATCGGTCAGGACCGCGTGCTTGTCCACGGCCTTGATCATGTCGTACACGCTCAGTGCCGCGACCGACGCCGCAGTCAAGGCTTCCATCTCGACCCCGGTGACACCTCGGGTCTTGACCGTGGCAAAAATTGTCACGGAGTCGGCGTCGAGCTCAAAGTCGATGGTGACCTTGGCGATCGGCAGCGGGTGGCACAGCGGGATCAGGTCCGGTGTCTTCTTGGCCGCCATGATCCCGGCGATGCGGGCCACGGCCAGGGCGTCGCCCTTGGGCAGCTCGCCGCCGCCGAGGAGGGAAAGGACCTCGGCCGTGCTGCGGACAGTCGCGGTGGCCGTGGCTTCCCGTGTGGACTGCGCCTTGTTGGACACATCCACCATCTGGGCCGTGCCGTCGTGGCGGAGATGGGTCAGGCGGGCGCTGTCCGCCGTGGTGTCATGCGCTGGTGCGGCATCCGCTGCAGGGTTTTCTACATCATTCACAGGATCCATACTTCCACTTCGTCGCCCGCTGCGAGCGCCGCCGTCCCCTCTGGAACGTGGACCAGGGCGTTCGAACGGGCCAGGGCATGGACCAGGTGTGAGCCCGCGCCGCCCTCCAGCCTGACCGTGCCGTCCGGAGCCAGCGTGCCGCGCCGGACCTGGTGCTTGCCCGCCGGGGAGGTCAGCGGTTCGGCGAGGCGCGCCCGGACGGCGGGACGGAGCGCCGGAGAGCCGAGCAGTTCCGTGAGGACCGGGCGCAGGAACATTTCAAAGGACACGAGGCAGCTCACCGGATTACCGGGGAACCCCAGCACAGGGACACCGTCGAAGCTGCCGATCCCCTGCGGGCCGCCCGGCTGCATCGCCACGGCGCCGAACTCGACGTCGTGTCCCGCCATCGCCTGCCGGACCACCTCATAGGCACCTTTGCTGACGCCGCCGGTTGTGACGATCAGGTCCACGGCGGGGCCGTGCCGGCGGAGCAACGCGGCGAGCTCGTCCGGCTGGTCCGTGGAGACGCCGGTCCGTGTGACCTGGAGCCCGGCCTGGCGCATGGAGGACTCGAGCAGTGTGCCGTTGGAGTCGAAGATCTTGCCCGGTCCCAGCGGGCTGCCCGGTTCCACGACTTCGTCGCCGGTGGTGACCAGGAGGACCCGGAGGGAGGGACGGACGGGCACATCCGTGTAGCCCATCGCCGCCAGCAGTCCCAGCTGGCCGGGGCCGAGGAAGGTCCCCGCGCCGAGGGCAAGCTCGCCGGAACGGATGTCACTGCCGGCATCGCGCACGAACGTTCCGGCGGCCGCGGCCGGCAGGCGGACCGTGGCGGGTTCCCCGGGCACCGGGAAGGAATCGGGCACGGCCTGTTCGATGGGAACGACGGCGTCGGCCCCGGCCGGCATCATCGCTCCGGTCATGATCGGGGCGGCGGTGCCGGCGGCCAGTTCCGCCGGTGCGGCACCGGCCGGGACGGGCGCGACGACGCGCAGTTCCGCGCCGCCGTCGGGCACGTCGGCGCTGCGGATCGCGAAGCCGTCCATCTGCGAGTTGGCAAAGGGGGGAAGGTCCAGCGGCGCCAGGATATCGGCTGCGAGCCCCCGGCCCAAGGCTTCGAGCAGCGGGAGCCGTTCCACCCGTCCCTCGGTGCGGAGCGGTGCCAGCAGGGCGCGTACCTTGTCCCGGTGCGCTTCCACGCTGACGTGCCTTGTCTCGGTGCGGTGCATGCGTTTCCTGACGTTTGCTCGGCTCGCTAGGACTTCACGTCAACTCTAACCGTGTGATAACCCGTGGCTCCGTTCGGCGCGACCGGGGCGGACTCCTCGACCTGCGGCACACCGTCGAGGGCTGTTGCCCGGACCTGGACCTCGTACCGTCCCGGCTCCAGCGGAAGGGCCAGCTTCCACTGGTACCACGTGTCTTTGGAGATGCCGGGGGCCAGCTCGGCCTGGCGCCAATCGCCGCGGTTGACGCGCACCTCCACCTTGCCGATGCCCGTGTGCTGGGCCCAGGCGACGCCGCCGAACACAACCGTCCCGCCCGTAACGTTGGCCCCGTCGCGCGGCACGTCAATGCGGGACGAGGTCTTGATGGGCCCGCGCTCGCTCCAGCCGCGCGGGGTCCAGTAGGCGACGTCGTCCGCGTAACGGGTCACTTTCAGCTCGGTGAGCCACTTCGTGGCCGAGACGTAGCCATACAGCCCCGGCACGATCATCCTGACCGGGAACCCGTGCTCCAGCGGGAGCGGTTCGCCGTTCATTCCCACCACCAGCAGCGCGTCCCGGCCGTCCGTGAGGGCCTCGAGCGGTGTCCCGGCCGTCCAGCCGTCCGTGCTACGGGAAAGCACCATGTCCGCTCCCGCCTTGGGGCCGGCCATGGCAAGCAGTTCGCGGACCGGCCAACCAAGCCAGCGCGCGTTGCCGATCAGGTCCCCGCCCACCTCGTTGGAGACGCAGGCGATGGTCACGTGGCGTTCCGTCAGGGGCTTGGCCAAGAGGGTGGCGAAATCGAGCTCGATCTCGTGTTCCACCAGGCCCGTGACCTTCAGCGTCCATTCCGCCGGGTCCACCAGGGGGACGCGCAGAGCGGTGTCGATCCTGTAGAACTGCCTATTCGGCGTCACGAGCGGGCTCAGGCCGGCCAGCCGGAACTCGGCGCCCGCGGGGACGCGGGGCGCGGGAGCGGCGGGCACCGGGAGGACCAGCTTGCTGCGCACATCACTGACGACGGCGGCTGCTCCGCGAAGGGTGGAGGCGAGCACACCGGCGACGGCCCCCACCGCTGCCGTCCCGCCCAGAGCCAGCAGGAAACGGCGCCGGGCGGGCTCATTGGCCGTAGCGCCCGCGGGCTGCTTGGCGGAAGGGGTCTCCGACGGGGTCCGGCCCGCAATGGGCTGCCACTCCAACAGTTTCCGGATGAGCCACCGCAGCAGGGCGATCCCCACCAGTGCCACGAGCACCGGGACAGGCATGGCGTTGAAGGTCGCATCGGCCCGGCTCACCACGGCCACGAGCCCCACCGCACCGAACACGGCGATGAGGATCACCCCGGCGAAACGGCGCCGCACTTCAAGGACTCCGGACAAAGCTGCAAGTGCGGCGATGACCAGTGCCATGCCGGCCAGGAGTGCCAACTTGTCTGCCGTGCCGAACACGGAGATGACCCACTCCTTGACGCCCGGCGGGACGGTGTCGATCACGGCCCCGCCCACGGCCGTCACCGGAGACACCGTGGGGCTCACCAGGCTGGCCGTAAGCTCACCGAGCACCACCGCGGTCCCCACGGCCACCAGCCCGGCCCCGGCGGCCCACAGGTCCCGTGCCCGCCTCTGCCGCGTGCGCTGTTGCGGGACTTGCTGTTGCCCGGTCCGTCCGGGCTGCCCCTGCGTCCCAGTTTGTTGCCGTTCCTTGCCGGCGAGTGTCTCGTCCATTTCCTTCCCCTGCCCGTCAAAGCCAACGCCGCTGCTCACTGTGCCCGTCCTGCCCGGAGTTTTTCCTCTACCGCGTCGCGCGGAATCCCGTCGTCGGCTCCCTGGGCTGCTGCTCCCCCGACAGCTGGCACCCCGGCAGAAGGACCATGGCGGCCAGCTGGCTCCTGGCCGGCGGATCCCTGGCCAGGGAGGAGCAGCGAGAACCGGCATCCGCCGTCGACGTTCTCCACGGTGACGGTGCCCTGATGGGCGCTGACGATTCCGGCGACAATGCTCAGGCCAAGCCCGGCGCCGCTGTAGCGCATGACGCCTGCCGGCTCTTCTGTCCCAGGCACCCGGAAGCTGCCGTCCGGGACCCCGCCATCCGGGACTCTATGGTCCCGGCCGTCGTCCGGGGCGGCCCAACGGCCCGGCTGCCTCCGGGCCGGGTCCTTCTGCCAGCCGGTCTCGAACACATGCGGGAGGTCTGCTTCGGGGATCCCGCCGCAGCCGTCGGTGACCGCGACGACGGCCCGGTCACCTGCCCGGCCGACTTCCACCGTGACCCGGGAGCCGGGTGCGCTGTGGACGATCGCGTTGAGCACCACATTCCGGATCGCGCGRCCCATCGAGGGGCCGTCGGCGAGGGCCAGGCTTTCCCGCTGGCCGCCGCCGTCGAGCGTAATGCCGTGCTGTTCCGCTAGCGCGGCGAGGTCGGCAATGGCGTCGCTGGCAAGGTCGTACAGGTCCAACGGCTCGGCCTTGAGCCGCATCGTTCCGGCGTGGATCTTCGACAGCTCCAGGAGGTCGTTGACCATGCCGGCCATGAGGTCGGTCTGGGCGATGATCTTGCGGTAGTAGCCGGGGACGTCTGCGGCCATGCCGTCTTCCAGGGCCTCAGTCATGGCGCGCATGCTCGCCAGCGGCGTCCGGAGGTCGTGGGAGATCCAGCTGACCAGTTCGCGGCGGGCGTTCTCGACGGCGGCCTCACGCTGCCGGGAGGCCTCCAGCATCCGGCTGCTGGATTCGAGCTCGGCTGCGAGGGCCGCAAGTTCGTGGCTCATCACCGGGGACTGGATCCCGGGGCTCTCGCCGCGGCCGATGCTCCGGGCAGCCTCGGCCAGTGCCTTGGCGTTCCGGGAGACCCGTGACCCCAGCACGAGCGCGATCGAAACAGCCACCGCGGAGGCCACGGCCAGGACGTACCACATCACTTCGAGGTCGCGGGCCGAGATGAACATGGCGTTGAAGGCGCTGACCATTCCGGCCGTCAGGACCGCCACGGCGGCGAGCACCACCACGCAGATCTGGACCGCGAACGATGCCCTGCGCAGCGATTTCAGGATGAGCAGTGACGCGGCCCCGATCACGGCTCCCCACGCCACGGCCCAGCCAATGATGGTCAGGAGTTCAGAGGTTTGCATCGGCGGACTCCTCCTCGTCGCTGGGATCCAGCCGGTAGCCCACGCCCCAGACAGTTTTCAGGACGGAGGGGCGGGTGGGGTCATCCTCGATCTTCTCCCGCAGCCTGCGCACGTGCACCGTCACCGTGGACAGGTCCCCGTAGTCCCAGCCCCAAACGGCCTTCATGAGTTCTTCGCGGCTGAAGACCTGCCGGGGACGGCGGAGCATAAAGGCCAGCAGGTCGAATTCGCGGGCCGTCAGCGCCAAGGGCCTGCCGTGGCGGGAGACGGTGCGAGCGGCCGGGTTGAGGTCGAAGCCGCCCACCTCGACGGAGGGCTCCGGGCTGAATTCGGGAATGCTCCGGCGCAGGACCGAGCGGACCCGCAGTACCAGCTCGCGGGGCGAGAACGGCTTGGTGACGTAGTCGTCCGCGCCGGCTTCCAGGCCCAGGATCCGGTCGTCTTCCGTTCCGAGGGCAGTGAGCATGATGACCGGGACGCTGTGCGCCTCGCGGAGCCGGCGGCAGACTTCCACACCGTCCAGGCCCGGCAGCATCCGGTCCAGCAGGACCAGGTCCGGGCGGCGTTCGGCCGCCAGGCGCAGGGCCGTGAACCCGTCGGCGGCGAGGACCACCTGGAATCCCGCCTGGACGAGGTAGTCGCGGACCACCCCGGCGATGGTCGGCTCGTCCTCGACGAGGAGGATGCGCCGGTATTCCGTTGCGTCCGGCGCCGGCTGGGTCTTGTTCACGCTTCCAGCATAGGTTCGCGGCCACGCTGCGGGCAGGGCTCCGGAGTCCCGCAGGACATCGTTCCCGAATCCGTAATATCCGTGCCGACATGCGGCTGTGACGTGGGCCGCGACGTGGCGTAGCCTGACTCTATGACAGTTCAACTGGGTATGCCCCAGCCCCGCGTGGCAGGCAGTCCCGGAGCGGGGATGCCTCCTGCAGCCGCACTGTCCGGGCGTCCGGAGGGCCTGCCTGCCGGGCTCGTGGATCGCTACGGCCGCCGTGCCACGGACATGCGCCTCTCACTGACGGACAAATGCAATCTGCGCTGCACCTATTGCATGCCGGCCGAGGGCCTGGAGTGGTTGTCCAAGCAGGCGGTGATGTCCGCGGACGAAATCGTCCGGATCGTGCGGATCGGCGTCGACGTGCTCGGCGTACGCGAACTGCGGCTGACCGGCGGCGAGCCGCTGGTGCGCGCGGACCTGCTGGAGATCATCGCCGCGCTCCGCCAGGCGCACCCCGGGCTGCCGATCTCCATGACCACCAACGGCGTCGGCCTGGACAAGAAGGCCGCCGGGCTCAAGGCCGCGGGACTCACCAGGATCAACGTCTCGCTGGACTCCCTGCACGAGGAAACCTTCGCCAAGCTGACCCGCCGCCCCTTCCTGAACAAGGTCCTCGCCGGCGTCGACGCCGCCTGGGCTGCAGGCCTGGGCCCGGTCAAGCTCAACGCTGTGCTCATGCGCGGGATCAACGACGCCGAGTCCCCGGCCCTGCTGGCCTGGGCGCTGGACCGCGGCTATGAACTGCGCTTCATCGAGCAGATGCCGCTCGACGCAGATCACGGCTGGACCCGACGGAACATGATCACCGCCGCGGAGATCCGCGAACTGCTTTCCGCCGATTACGTGCTCAGTTCCGACCCGCGGGACCGCGACGGCGCCCCGGCGGAACGGTTCGAAGTCCGGGCCCGCGTTCCCGGCACCGACCGGGCCACCGGCTCTGTGCTCGGCACGGTGGGCATCATCGCCTCCGTCACGGAGCCGTTCTGCTCGGACTGCCGCCGGACGCGCATCACCGCCGAGGGCAAGATCATGAGCTGCCTGTTCTCGCGCGAGGAAGTGGATCTGCTGGGGCTGCTGCGCGAGGGCGCAAGCGACGAACAGCTCGCCGAACGCTGGCAGGATGCCATGTGGATCAAGCCCAAGGCCCACGGCATGGACCATGTGGGCCTCGGCTCCCCCGACTTCGTCCAGCCGGACCGCAGCATGAGCGCCATCGGAGGCTGATTTTTTCGTGAACGTACGCTACTTCGCTGCAGCGCGCGCTGCCGCCGGCGTGGATGAGGAACGCTACGACCTCGCCGACGGCGACACCCTCGCCTCGCTGCTCGAGGCGATCCTCGCCGTCGAGCGCCCCGAACCGCCGGCCGGCACCCCGCCGCTGGCCCGCATCCTGTCCCGCTCCAGCTTCCTGCTCAACGAAGTTGCGGTCCGTGACCACGCCGCGGCGCTCGAGTCAGCCGACGTCGTGGACGTGCTGCCGCCGTTTGCGGGCGGCTAGGCCCAGCACGTCCGGGACTTCCGCGACGCATCACCTTGGCGGCCGCGGCGGGTGCCGGAATCCTGGGGTATCGCGTGGACCCTGCCGGTCCTAGAGTGTGGAATATCCCAACGGCAGGCGACAGCAGCAGTCAGGAGAGCGGCATGTTTACCTTGCAGATCGAGCATAAGATCAAGGATTTTGGCATGTGGAAGGAGGCATTCGACCGTGATCCGGTGAACCGTGCGGCGTCGGGAGTCACTACGTACCGCATCAGCCGCCCGGTGGACGATCCGCACTATGTGGTGGTCGAGCTGGATTTCGAGCAGCGCGGGCAGGCCGAAGCCTTGTTGGCCAATCTCCAGGCAAAGGTCTGGAACTCCGCCGACTTGGCCCCAGCCCTTGAGGGGGCGCCAAAGAGCCGGATTCTGGAGGCGGCATCCTGAGAGCGCGGGCCAGAACCGCACGGCTGAACCCCATATCTGAATCGCACATCTGAACCACACGCCTGCATCCATCCGCCAGCCTGCATGCGCCAGCCCGACATGTCTGGCGGTAACGCGAAGCCTCACGCCGGGATGGAGGCGCTCTCCGCCACGCGACGGCACACGGTGGTCATGAAGGGGGTGAAGTCGCTCGCCTTGCCCAGGCGGAGACCGGCGGCGTGCGTCAGTTCGCCGTCGTCCACCCGGAAGGTGTGCCGTGCGGTGCCGCGGTCGCTGCGCCGTTCCACGGTCAAGGTGCCATCTTCCATGCTGGCGCGCGCGGGTCCCTCGGGCGGCAGCCCCAGGCTGTTGACGTGGTACCAGAAGGTGTCGGGGTGGTCCGGGTCCGTCGTGAAGACACCATGGCCTTCGGAGCGGTTCCCGTCCGCGTCCGTGTGCCGGTAGCTTTGGGTGACGGCTAGCCCGGCGGCCGCCCGGGAAAAGATGATCTCGGTGTCCGCGCTGCGCGCGGGACCCCACGCCGTTGCCTCCCAGTGCGTGATCCCCGTCCAATGGCCCAGGAACCCCTCAAGCGCCTCGCATGCACTGCCTGGCAGTGGCCGGTCCACAGTTTCTCCCATATGGAGTTCCTCCCGAGTGACCCCGCCACCATCATGACGCCGTGCCTGCTGCGGTGTAAAGAGCGGCGTCGCGCCGGCCGGACGTGCCCAGCAGGGTTCCGTCAGGGTCGGAATGCTGTTTTGGTCCGGGAATTACCTAGAGCCCAAAGGTTTCGGTTTCCTCGAACGGGCCGACTACCGTGACGGTCCGCGGGGCTGCCGCGAGCTCGCGGGCGAGCTCCTGGACCTCCGCGGCTGTGACGGCCTTGATCTGGCGGAGGGTTTCGTCGATGTCCTGGTACTCGCCGGACACCAGTTCCGCGCGGCCCAGCCGGGACATCCGGGAACCGGTGTCCTCAAGCGCGAGCACGATTCCGCCGCACAGCTGGCCCTCCGCCTTGCGGAGCTCCTCGTCTGAGATCCCGTCCGCAGCCAGCTTGTCCAGTTCGGCACCCAGCAGATCAATGACCTGCCGGACCTTCGACGGCGTGCATCCGGCGTACATGCCGAAATAGCCGGCGTCGGCGTAGGAGGAGGCGAAAGAGTAGGTCGAGTAGACGAGGCCGCGCTTTTCCCGGACCTCCTGGAAAAGGCGGGAGGACATCCCGCCGCCGAGGACGGCGTTGAGCACGCTCATGACAAAGCGGCGGCCGTCCGTGGCGACCAGCGAGGGGCAACCCATGATGATGTTGGCCTGCTCCACCTGGCGCTTGACGACATGCAGTCCGGCCGTGCCGGTGATCGCTGCACGCTCGGTGGACCGGCGCTGCACGGGCGCGGCAGCGAGCTCAAGATTCCAACCGGCGGAGTGCAGGGCGTCCACCACAAGCCCGCAGACGACGTCGTGGTCCAGTCCGCCGGCCGCGGTGACCACGAGCTCGTCGGGACGGTAGTAGCGGCGGTAGTGGTCCCACACGGAGTCGCGTGCAACCGCCCGGATCGCTGCCGGGGTGCCGCCGATGGGGCGGCCCAGGGGGTGCGTTCCCAGCACGGCGGCGACGAAGTTCTCATGGGCGACGTCGGTGGGGTCGTCGCTGTCCATGGCGATTTCCTCGAGGATGACGTCCCGCTCCTGCTCCATCTCCTGCGGGTCGAGGACCGCGCCGGTGATCATGTCCGCGATGACGTCGATCGCCATGGGAAGATCCGTGTCCAGCACGCGGGCGAAGTAGCAGGTGCTTTCCTTCGCGGTGGCGGCGTTGGATTCCCCGCCGACCTCGTCGAAGGCCGAGGCGATCTCCAGCGCGGTCCGCCGCTTGGTGCCCTTGAAGAGCAGGTGCTCCAAGAAGTGCGTGGAGCCGTGCTGGCCGGGGGCCTCATCGCGGGAGCCGACTCCGACCCAGAAACCGATCGTGGCAGAGCGCTGGCCGGGCATCGCCTCGGTCAGGACGCGGACGCCGCCTGGCAGGACCGAGCGTCGCACTTCGGAGCCGCCGTCGGCTCCGTGGATCAGGGTGTCAGCGTGCTGGTTCTGCTCTAGCGGCAGGGGGACGACAGTCATCAAGGCCTTTCATTGAACACATGCCAAATCTGCCTGCAATCCTACCTTTAACAGCAGCGGGGCCGGTGGTTGATCCACCGGCCCCGCTCTTTGATGCAGGAGAGACTACTCTGCGGACTCCTCGGAGACCTCAGCGTTGTCAGCGTCTGCGCCTGCGCCGTCAGCCACTACGGGCGACAGGGACAGCTTTCCGCGATCGTCGATCTTGGTGATTTCCACCTGGATCTTCTGGCCCACGGAGACGACGTCCTCGACGTTGTCCACGCGCTTGCCGCCGGCGATCTTGCGCAGCTCGGAGATGTGCAGGAGCCCGTCCTTGCCCGGGGTCAGGGAAACGAAGGCGCCGAAGGTGGTGGTCTTGACGACCGTGCCCAGGTAGCGCTCGCCGATTTCCGGGATCTGCGGGTTGGCGATGGCGTTGATCGCGGACCGTGCTGCGTCGGCAGACGGGCCGTTGGTGGCGCCAATGTAGACAGTTCCGTCGTCCTCGATCGAGATGTCGGCTCCGGTGTCTTCCTGGATCTGGTTGATCATCTTGCCCTTCGGGCCGATGACCTCGCCGATCTTGTCAACCGGGATCTTGACCGCGATGACGCGCGGCGCGAACTCGGAGAGCTCGTCCGGGGTGTCGATCGCGGAGTTCAGGACGTCCAGGATGTGCAGGCGGGCTTCGCGGGCCTGCTTCAGGGCGGCGGCCAGGACCGAGGCGGGGATGCCGTCGAGCTTCGTGTCCAGCTGGATGGCCGTGACGAACTCGGAGGTACCGGCAACCTTGAAGTCCATGTCGCCGAAGGCATCTTCGGCGCCGAGGATATCGGTCAGGGCGGCGTAGCGGGTCTGGCCGTCAACCTGGTCGGAGACCAGGCCCATGGCGATACCGGCAACGGCAGCCTTCAGCGGCACGCCTGCATTGAGCAGGGACAGCGTGGAGGCGCAGACGGAACCCATCGACGTCGAACCGTTGGAGCTGAGAGCCTCAGACACCTGGCGGATGGCGTAGGGGAATTCCTCGCGGGAGGGCAGCACCGGCATGATGGCGCGCTCTGCGAGGGCACCGTGGCCGATTTCGCGGCGCTTCGGGGAACCGACGCGGCCGGTCTCGCCGGTGGAGTACGGCGGGAAGTTGTAGTTGTGCATGTAGCGCTTGCGCGTCACGGGAGACAGCGAGTCGATCTGCTGTTCCATCTTGAGCATGTTCAGCGTGGTGACACCCATGATCTGGGTCTCGCCGCGTTCGAAGATGGCCGAGCCGTGGACGCGGGGCAGAACCTCAACCTCGGCGGTGAGCTGGCGGATGTCCGTCAGGCCGCGGCCGTCGATGCGGATCTGGTCCTTGAGGATGCGCTGGCGCACAACCTGCTTGGTGACGGAGCGGAAGGCTGCGGACAGCTCCTTCTCGCGGCCTTCGAACTGGCCGGCCAGGGAAGAGGTGACCTCGTCCTTGAGCGAATCCGATGCGGTGTCGCGTTCCTGCTTGTCGGCGATCTGGAAGACAGCGGCCAGCTTTTCGGCGGCGGCGGACTCCACAGCGGCGTAGACGTCGTCCTGGTAATCCAGGAAGACCGGGAATTCGACGGTCGGCTTGGCGGCGCGGGCTGCCAGGTCGGACTGTGCTTCGCAAAGGGCCTTGATGAACGGCTTGGCAGCCTCGAGGCCCTCGGAAACAACCTCTTCGGTCGGGGCGGTGGCGCCCTGTTCCTTGATGAGGTTCCAGGAGTTGTCGGTGGCTTCGGCTTCAACCATCATGATGGCAACGTCGTCACCGGCGATGCGGCCGGCAACGACCATGTTGAAGACGGCGTTCTCGAGCTGGGAGTGCTTCGGGAACGCAACCCACTGCGAGCCGTTCTCGTCGGCAACGAGGGCAACGCGGACGCCGCCGATCGGGCCGGAGAAGGGCAGGCCGGAAAGCTGGGTGGACATCGAGGACGCGTTGATCGCGACGACGTCGTAGAGCTCATCCGGGTTGATGGACAGCACGGTGACGACGATCTGGACCTCGTTGCGCAGGCCCTTGACGAACGCGGGGCGCAGCGGGCGGTCCATGAGACGGCAGGCCAGGATGGCTTCCGTGGAGGGACGGCCTTCGCGGCGGAAGAACGAGCCCGGGATGCGGCCGGCGGCGTACATACGCTCTTCGACGTCCACGGTCAGCGGGAAGAAGTCGAAGCCTTCACGCGGGTGCTTGCCGGCGGTGGTTGCGGACAGCAGCGCGGTCTCTTCATCGATGTAGACCATCGCTGCGCCGGCTGCCTGCTTGGCAAGGCGGCCGGTTTCAAAGCGGATTACACGCTTGCCGAAGCGGCCATTGTCAATGACTGCTTCTGAGAACTGGATTTCGGGACCCTCCATAGAGAGTCACCTCCGTTTCATGGTTCACGGAGCCCAGCCGCATCAACCCAGTCCAGCATCTGTCTACTGGCCTGCACTGCACCCGGTCATCGATCGAGACCCACGGGCCGGGCCTCATTCCTTGAGGCCGTTCCCGGGGATCACTACCGAGGACCGCGAATGCGTGATGCGGTTGATCCTCCTGTTTAGTTTTTTCCTGAAGAAGGCGGCCCGTTCCGGTCCGGAAGGGGCCGCCCCTTAAAGCTGACTAGCGACGCAGGCCGAGGCGCTCGATGAGCTTACGGTAGCGGGTGATGTCAGTGTTCTTGAGGTAGGTGAGCATACGCTTGCGACGACCAACCATGGCCAGCAGACCGCGCTGGGTGTGGTAATCGTGCTTGTGCTCCTTCATGTGCTCAGTGAGATCCTTGATCCGCTGAGTAAGGACTGCAACCTGGACCTCCGGCGAACCGGTGTCGCCCTCGGACGTTGCGAATTCCTTGATGATGGACTGCTTTACAGCGGCTTCAAGTGCCACAATAACTCCTAGAGATGTGCCGTGAGGCCCGAAACAGTAATTCACTGCCGGGGGTGCCGTGCCGTAATCCCCCACCGAAGCCGGGTATTCAGTACACAACAGGAGCCAGCCGCCACGGACTGCAGCCGGATCCAACGTTTAGTTTAGTGGCACGTCCGCGGTCTTGTCGAAACCGCCGGCCGCGCCGGCCGACTCCGCCGGCGCGGATCTGCTTTCCTAGGCTCCGAGCAGCGCGCGGATGGCGGCGACGCCCCGGTACAGCTCCGCGAAGGACGTGCTGAGCGGCGACAGCCCGATCCTGATACCCTGCGGGGCGCGGAAATCGGGAATCACATCCTGGTCCCACAGCGTGGCCGTCATTTCACGGAAGGCCGGGTGGTCGATCGTCACGTGGCTGCCGCGCAGCGCCGGGTCTCGCGGGGTGGACAGCTGCACGCCGGCCGGTGCCAGCCAGGCGTCATAGAGTTCGAGGGCATAAGCCGTCAGCAGCCGTGATTTCTCCCGCAGCGAGGCCATCCCCGTTTCTTCGATCAGGTCGAGGGTGCCGCGCATGGCGAGCATCCCGAAGATCGCAGGGGTGCCGCTGAGGAAGCCGCGGATGCCGGGAGCGGCCTCGTAGCCCGGACCCATTTCGAACGCGTCCTTGCGCCCCATCCAGCCCCAGATGGGCTGCTGCAGTCCGGCCAGGTGCCGGGCGTTGATGTAGGCGAACGCGGGCGAGCCCGGTCCCCCGTTCAGGTACTTGTACGTGCAGCCTGCCGCGAAGTCGACGTCGGCGTCGTCCAATGCGATCTCCACCGACCCGGCGGAGTGGCAAAGGTCCCACACCACCAGGGCGCCGGCGTCGTGGACTGCGGCGGTGATGGCCGGCAGGTCCGCGAGGAAGCCGGAGCGGTAAGCGATCTGGCTCAGGACCACGACGGCGGTGGCCGGGCCGGTGGCGTCCTGCACCTGCTCGACGGTGACACCGGAGGCGGGATCGGCGTCGATCCAGCGCAGGGTGAGGCCTTCTTCGCGGGCAATTCCCTCCACCAAATAGCGGTCGGTGGGGAAATTGTCCGTGTCCAGAACGATTTCCGTCCGCGCCGGATCAGTGACGGCTGCAAGGGCGGCGCGGATGAGCTTGTACAGCACCACGGTGGTGGAATCGGCAATGATGGTCTGCCCCGGCGCCGCTCCGAGCACGGCGCGGCCGAGCTGGTCGCCGATTTTCTGGGGCAGTTCGAGCCATTCCTCGTCCCAGCCGCGGATCAGGCGGCCGCCCCAGCTGTCCTCGATGAAGCTGCTGATGTCGGTGACGGTCCGCTTGAGCGGCCGGCCCAGGGAGTTGCCGTCAAGGTAGGACAGATCCGTGTCCGCGCCAACGAACTGGTCACGGTACCCTGCCAGCGGATCGGCGGCGTCGAGATCCAGGGCGCGCTGCCACAGCGTGTCCGTTGCTTCGGTGTTGGCGGAGTTGCTCACTGGCCGATCTCCGTCCGCACGGCGAAGAGCTCTGGGAAGAAGGTCAATTCGAGGGCCTTCTGCAGGAACGCGGCGCCGCTGGATCCTCCGGTGCCGGCTTTCATGCCGATGGTGCGTTGGACGGTGCGCAGGTGGCGGAAACGCCACAACTGGAAGTTGTCCTCAAGGTCCACGAGTTCCTCGCAGGCCTCGTACGCGCCCCAGTTGCCGGCGGCGTTCTCGTAGATGTACTTAAACACCGGCACCAGCTCCGGGGAGAATTCGTGGGCCTTGGTGACGTCGCGCTCCAGCACGGAGGCCGGGACATCAAAGCCCTGGCGCTTGAGATAGGCGAGGAAATCGTCATAGATGCTGGGGGCTTCGAGCAGTTCGCGCAGCATCTCGTGAGCCTCAGGGTCCGATTCGAACACCGGAAGCATCTTGGCGTTCTTGTTGCCGAGGATGAACTCGACCGCACGGTACTGGCTGGACTGGAATCCGGACGAGTTGCCGAGGAAGCCGCGGAACTGGGAGTACTCGGTGGGCGTCAGGGTGGCCAGCACGGACCATTGCTCGGTGAGCGTCTTCTGAATGTGCTTGACGCGGGCGATTGCCTTCAGGGCGGACCCGAGGTCGTCCGACCGCAGCCACGCGGCGGCGCTGCGAAGCTCGTGCAGTACCAGCTTCAGCCACAGCTCCGTGGTCTGGTGCTGGATGATGAACAGCATCTCGTCGTGGTGTTCCGGGGTGCTGACCGGCTGCTGGGCGCTGAGCAGGGTGGGCAACTGCAGGTAGGACGCGTAGCTCATCCGCGCGCTGAAGTCCCGGACAATGTCCTGGTCCAGTTCCCTCGTGTTTTTCTCGATGGTCACGTCTCGTGCCTTCCTTGCCACATGGCTGCTGATCAGCGCGCGGCTCCAGTGAGTCAGAACATTGTCAGCGCGGGGGCCGACGCCGATCCGGCCCGGTTTTTAGCGGGCGAACAGGAGGTCATGGGCCTGGACGACGTCCAGGCGCATCTGCTCCACCAAAGCTTCAGCCCCACGGTACGCCACCATGCCGCGGAGCCTGGTGACAAATTCCACCACAACTGTCTGGTCGTACAGATCGAAGTCGTCGGGTGACTCCTCCGGGCGGTCGATCACGTGGGCCTCGACCTGGCGGCTCACGCCGTCGAACGTGGGGTTCGAGCCCACGGAGATGGCGGCGGGCCAGCGCGTGCCCGCCTGGTCGACGAGCCAGCCGGCGTAGATTCCGTCCGCGGGGATGTACCCGCTGGCCGTCGGGGCGAGGTTCGCTGTGGGGAAGCCGAGGTCGCGGCCGCGTGCGGCACCGTGCACCACTTCGCCGCGCATCCGGTGTGGCCTGCCGAGCACGGCAGCGGCGGTGGCAACGTCGCCCGCGCGCAGCGCCTCGCGAACCCACGTGGACGAACAGCGGCGGTCCGTGCCGTCGTCATCGTGGATGGGAAAACCCTCAGAGCCGAACTCGCTGATGACCAGCACCTCGAACCCGAGCTTCTTGCCCAGTTCCTGCATGGTGGAGAGGTCGCCGGAATTGCCGCGGCCAAACCGGGCGTCGTGGCCGATCACTACGTGGCTGGCCTTGAGGCTGTCCACCAGGACCGTCCCGACGAATTCCTCGGGGGTGAGGCTGGCGAGCTCCATTGAGTACTTCATCACCAGCACGGCGTCGAGGCCGAGCTCGCCCAGGGCCACGAGCTTGTCCTCCAGCCCCATGATGAGTTCGGGAGCCGATTCCGGACGGTGCACCTGCGCCGGGTGCGGATCGAAGGTGATCGCGACGGCGCGTGCGTGGTTCAATCGGGCGGTACGGATGAGCTGCGACAGCACCTGCTGGTGGCCGCGGTGCACGCCGTCGAAATTGCCGAACGTGACAACCGAAGGACCAAAGTCCGCCGGGACCTCGGACAGATCGTTCCAGATGTGGACCATCAACCTCGCCTTTTGCTGCCTGCCATGAACTCTTCCGGGGCGACCGTGCCGGCTCCGGAACTCTCTAAGATTACCCGCAATCCGGGCAACTCCCGGACGGTTCGACGGGCTCCCGGGGCAGCCTCGCGCAGGCCCGGCCGGAGGAACCAAGGTTAATGAGCGGCAGGTCGACGGTGTGAGGCAGGCGCGGACTATCGCCCGAGCAAAAGCCTCCGCTCGCTGTCGCGCACCGCCTGCTTCCGCCAATTCCGCCAGTGCAGCAGCACGGCGACGAGGATGAGCGGGACGTGCATCCCGGGCAGGATCCTCGCGAACCGCCGCGGCAGGTAGATATCCGTGACGGAACCCGAGCCGTCCCCCAGGTTATGCGCGACGACGGTCAGCGGGCACCGGAAGCCGGTGGCCGCAAAGATCAGCGATTCGCCGGCGACCACGACGGCGGCAGCCCTCGTCTTCCGGTCATTGCGGCCCGTGATGCCGGTGTACAGGACGTAGGCCATACAGGCCTCGATGACGAGCCAGGCAATGGTGTGGAACGTCTTCACTACCCACAGCATCAGACGGCGCTGGTCCATGCCTCCACCCTAGGCTCGCAGAGGCGGGCGTGGTTCAGAGGCTTTCGGCCCGCCCGGTGCCATGGCCACGCCCGCCAGCCAGGCGTGCATATCCCTGGGCCGCCGGAAGACGATCACGCTCGGCCCATCCCGAACGGCCTGAAGGTCCCGGACCGCCTGCATGTCCCCCACCGTCCGCGCGTCTGGATCCGCCGAAAGATCCCGGCCTGCCTGCATGTCCCCGATGACCCGTCGCTTTCGGGCGAAGGATTGAAAGTGCCAGCGGATTACTGAGTCCTTGGCGAGCACTCGGGCAAATGTCTCCCGGTTTCCGTTGCAGACCACCTGCCCGGTAACGATTCTCCGCGCTGTCCGGCGAACCAGGCGGGAAAGTGACAGCCAGCGGGGATAGTCAAGCGCAACCACCAACTCCGCCCGGGCCAAGACGAGGTCCCGCCAGCCGCCGTACGCGCTGTCGAGCACCCAGCGGTCCTGGGCCACGATGGCCGCGCCGAGGGCGCGTTGCCCGGCTGCATCTCGCTGCTCCCATCCGGGGAGCCAACCGATGCAGTCATCGACGGAAAACTCTGGCAACCCCGTCGCCTTTGCGTAGGCCCGGGCGGCAGAGGATTTGCCGCTGCCGGTCACTCCATAGAAGAGCACCCGAGAAGGAGATAGAGGCGGGAACGTGGTTGGACGCGAGTTGGTGGAGGACACGAGGATCAGCATGCCATGCGCACCCGCCTCCGCTCTGGACCGCCCCCGTTCAGGGGGGGACACTGAAAGGCACCTATTCCGAACCCAGAATCTACGGCTCCACAGCACACGTCCGTGTAGTGGAGGTCGAGAAGATCCTGAAGGTCGAACCGGGGCCGGGTGTGAGCCCGGGAGAGCCGCTGGTAGCAGGGGCTAGCCGGGGCGGACCATCTGCGGCGGCAGCGCTCCATCTGCGGCAATCAGGGCTAGTTGAGACGAAAGTATCTGTTCCGACGGGGGGCCTGGGCGGGGTCGACGTGCGGGGGCGGGATGAACCAGGGCATGCCGCTGCGCATCCGGATGGGCCACTGTTCTTTGTGGATCAGGTGGTGATGGTGCGAGCACAGCAGCGTCCCGTTGTCCGTGCCGGTGCTGCCGCCCCGGGACCAGTAGTCGATGTGGTGGGCCTCGCACCAGGACGCGGGGATGGTGCATTGCGGGAACGCGCAGCCCTGGTCCCGGGCGACGAGGGCCTTGCGGATATGGGGCGGGAAGACCCGGGAGGCGCGGCCGATGTCCAGGATCCGGCCTTTCCCGCCCAGGACGACCGGGATGATATCGGCGTCGCAGGCGAGCTTGCGCACGGTGGAGGCGGTGATCGGGCCGGTGAACATCAGCGAGCCGGTGCCCTGGTTCTGCGATCCGGCGCCGCCGTTTGGCAGGGCGGCAACCTCGCCCGGGATGCCGGTTCCGCCGAGCCTCTGGACGAGGTCGCGGTAGTCGATGGTGGCTATGACCTGCGGCCGGAGGCCGCCGGTGGCGGGCAGCCCTCCCACGGCGAGGGCGGCTTTGCAGGCACCGACCAGGCCGTCGAGCAGCCGTTGTGGCCGGGAGCGTTGGTCGAGTGGTCTTGCTTCGCCGTCCTCGTCGAACACCAAGGCCACCGCACTTGCTGGTTGCCCTGCGACGGCGGGTACCGAACCCGACGCGCTCACGGCTATCGGGTCTGGTTCGTCCACGGCCGCCGAACCCGACGCGCTCACGGCTATCGGGTCTTGTTCGTCCACGGCCGGGCCACTGCTGGATGTATCGCCACCCTCTGTGCGCGGGTTGGTGGCGGTGTTCATCACCGTCACCAGGTGTTCGAACTGGTCGGCGGTGGCGAAGATTTCCAGGTGGTGCAGGCCATGCCGGGGTTTCCGGATGAAGGCGCCCTGGATCCGGCGGAGCACTTCTTCGGAGGGTTCGGCGCCGTCCTGGTCCAGGGCCTCGGTCCACCGCCGCGCTATCCGGGCCACGAAATCGGCGTCATTCTCGATGGCCGTCCTGGTCAGGGCGTGTTCCATCGTAGCCGCGGCCTCGGGAAGGGAGATGTGCCGGACCCGGTCCAGGGCGAGCGTGATGATGGTGGCGGTGCGGGAGGCGACGGCACCGGAAGCGACGGCCTCGGCCAGCTCTTCCCGCAGCGGCGGCTCGGTGTGGCCGGCGGTGCCGGTACGGGGCAGCAGGTCGGCGGCAAGCGTGAGCCGGCGCCGGGCCTCGGCGGCGCTGATCCGCAGCCGTACCCGCAAAAACTCAGTGGCGTTCCGGCAGCCGTCGTCCGCCGCAGCGGCCAGGGCAGCCGGCCCGGCCAAGTCAATGCCGGGGCCCGTCCCGGGGTCAGTTCCACCGTCAGAAACGGCACCAAGTCCCCAGCCGGATCCGGCGTTAGACCCGCCGTCGGAATCCTGTTTCCACCCCGTGAGCCAGCCCGCCGGCGCCGCTTCCGGACCCCAGCCCTGGGCGGCCCCCGGGGTCCCGGCGGACTCTTTGCGTGTCCGGTCCACCGCCGCGGCGGCAACGAGCTGGAAGTATTCGACCGCGCGGGACAGGTCCTCGACCCGGCCGGCGTAGTCCGCTGCCTCCCCCAGGCCGAACTGGGCCGCATCCGCATCCGCCGTCGGGCTCGAAGCCCACAGCACGGCCAGCGCCGAGTCCACTGCCGCAAAGGCAGCGCCCGCGGCGCTCACAGTCCCGCCCGCTGCGTCAGCGGCGCCGGGAACGGCAGTCAAGCGGGGAAGCCGGGAGGACACCGCCGGGCCGGCCCACGGGGCCCGATCCGGGATGAACTCTCCAATGGCTTCCATAACTAAACACTGCCAGAGGGGTACGACAGAAAATGATGGACCTGGTTCCGCGGCATGACTCCGGGTAAGAGCGACCGTTGGCCGGCAGCACCCAGCCACCCACCGCACGTAACACGGCGTACGCTGCCCGCCCTCCTAGGGACCAGCCCGTGGCAAGCTGTAGGGATGGACAGCACAGCCGCGCGCCACGCCGGGGAGTCACCATTCGCACCACCGCTGCCGGGCGATCCGCGCCACCCGTTGGGCCCGCGCGATCCTGGGGACGCCTGGGTCGACGGCGACCGAGGACGGTTCTGGGGACGGTTCGGTTCCGCCGGGCTCCTGGTCCACGACCCCGCCAAGGGAATCCTGCTCCAGCACCGCGCCTTGTGGAGCCATCAGGGCGGCACATGGGGGCTCCCCGGCGGCGCCCTGCACCACGGAGAAGAGGCCATCCACGGGGCGTTGCGGGAAGCACAGGAGGAAGCGGCCGTCCCACCGGAGAACGTCCGTGTCCTGTTCACATCGGTGTTCGACGTCGGCTACTGGTCTTACACCACCGTGGTTGTCGAAACACTGCAGCCCTTCGAGGCCGCGATCAGTGATGCGGAAAGTCTCGAACTGCAATGGGTGGGGATTGACGACGTCGGCAGCAAAGAACTGCACCCCGGCTTCGCCGCGGCGTGGCCGGGACTGCGCACCCGGCTCACGGAGGCCTTGCGCGTAACCAGTCGGGCGTAAGCGGGCCTCCCCGGGAGTACAGCCCGCCCTATCCCTGTTGGGACGAAGGCCGCCGGCGGTACAGCCAGATGAGTCCCAGGATCGGGAGCAGGAGCGGGATGAACCCGTAGCCGCGGCCGAACAAGGACCACACGGTCTCATGCGGGAAGTTCACCGAGTCGAACACGCTCAGTGCCCCCACGACGAGGACGCCGACAAGCTCCACCAGGACCGCCGCCACGGAGACCTTGAACGCTGTGCGGCCCGGCTTAGCGAGGGACACGGTGGCCACCACGTAGACAACCGCGGCGAAGGCGGACAGCAGGTACGCCAGCGGCGCTTCGGAAAACTTCGTGAGAATCTGGTAGCCGGCCCTGGCCGTTGCCGAAATCGCGAATATGGCATAGACAGCAATCAGCAGCCGGCCGGGTCCGGTATTCCGGGTATTGGTCGGGGCCGGCGCGGTTTCAGTCGCCCCAGTGCCAAGCGCCCCCGTTTCCGCCGGCGTAGCTTCCGTGGAACCAGTAGCTGTCGGCACAGCGTCCGCCGGCCGAATGGTCCGGGAGTCCGGCCCCACCGGGTTGCCCGGGCCGTCCTGGGAGGATTTTGCGCTCACGTTTTCTGCCTCTTCCATGTCAGTACCAGATCTGGTTCATGCGGGCCGCCATCACCAGGGCTGTGAAACCGATAGCGGCCAGGACGAAGTTGCTCCAACGGGTCCGCTCCAGGATGGCCCAGTAGACGGCGCCGATAGGGAGCAGCAGCGCCGTTGCCATATAGCCCCAGAACTCCCAGGGCTCCCCCGCGATCTGCTCTCCGCTGGCCACCCGGACAACCGATCCGACCAAGTAGATCAGGAGCGAAAGTTCGACGGCGGCCACCGACAGGATCGTCGTGTCGTTTGGCGCCTTTTTCATGATGCCTGCAACGGCACAAATGATGGTGGACAACAAACCGACCACCAGAATGATGTAGAAATACGCGTCCACTACTGGCCGGCCTGCTTTTCGTTCGCCGGCTTTTCATTGGAGCGTTTTTCATTATCCGGTGCGAATACGAGCACCGGCTTCGCGTAGCTACCCGCATCAGCCAGGAGCGCCACGAGCGAACCGTCCGGCGCGAACGCCGCTGCCGGCTTGTCCGCGGTCGCTGCCTCCGGCGTGCCGGCCGAGGCTCCAGCGGCGATCCTGCGGCCGAAGGAAATCTCGGTGGTTTCCGCCTCGCTGAGTTCACGGTTCGGCATGAGCGCCCGGGCCGCGTCCGAGATCTCCAGGACGTCCAGCTTCTCGGCCAATTGTTCGAGGGTGTGCGCCTGACCAAGGGTGTAAGGACCCACCTGAGTCCTGCGCAGTGCCGTCAGGTGGCCGCCGACGCCGATGGCCTCGCCAAGATCGCGGGCCAGGGCACGGATGTAGGTACCGGAGGAACACTCCACGGTGACGTCCACATCGAGGGCCTCGCCATCGCGCACGCGGCTGAACTGGTGGACCTCAAAGCGGTGGATCGTCACGGGCCGGGCCGCGAGTTTGACCTCTTCACCGGACCGGACCCGGGCGTAGGCGCGTTCGCCGTTGACCTTGATGGCGCTGACGCTGCTGGGAACCTGTTCGATTTCCCCGGTCAGTGCGGCGACGCCGGCGCGGACGGCCTCTTCGCTGACCCCGGCGGCGCTGCGGGTGGCAGTGACCTCGCCTTCGGCGTCGTCCGTCACGGTGGATTCACCGAGCCTGATGGTGGCCGTGTAGGTCTTGGAGGTGCCCACGATGTAGGTCAGCAGCCGAGTGGCCTTGTTGATGCCCACCACCAGAACGCCGGTGGCCATCGGATCCAGTGTCCCCGCGTGGCCGACCTTTCGGGTACCGGCGATCCGCCGCATCCGTCCAACCACATCGTGGCTGGTCCAACCTTGCGGCTTGTCTACTATCACCAGTCCAGAAAGCACGCCTCCCAGTATATGCGGGCCAGCCGTGCCCCAATGCCCACCGACCAGCCTCACCGTGGACGCCGGGCGTTAGGATGGCACACATGCCCGAGCTTGCCGCACATGTCCGCGACGTCCCGATCAACCAGATCCGCGAGATCACCGAAGCCGCCTGGGGAACGCCCGGTGCGATCGTGCTGAGTATCGGGGAACCGGGGTTCGCAGTCCCCCGCCACGTCCTTGAGGCCGGCATGGCCTGCCTGGACCGGGACGAGACCAACTACACACCTAACGCCGGGATCCCCGCCCTGCGGGAGGCCTTCGCCGCCCGCTTCCGTGAACACAACGCGACGCCGGTCGGCGCCGAGCGCGTCTACGTGGTCGACGGCGCCCAGCAGGGCCTGCACTTCGCCATGAGCCTGCTGCTCTCCCCCGGGGACGAGATCCTCATCCCCAACCCCGGCTACCCCACCTTCGCGATGACGAGCAGCCTGCTGCACGCCGTTCCCGTCCGCTACCCGCTGTACCCGGAACACGATTTCCAGCCGCGGATCGAGGACATCGAGGCGCTCATCACGCCGCGGACCAAGGTGCTGATCCTGAATTCTCCGTCCAATCCGCTCGGCGCAGTCCTGGGCGAGGACCTGACGCGCCGCCTCGTGGAGCTGGCAAGGCGGCACGATCTGTGGGTCATCTCCGACGAATGCTACGAGGCGTTCACCTACGATGTCCCGCACGTCAGCCCGGCCCGCTTCGACAGCGACGTTCCGGGCGAAGCACGCGTTTTCACGTCGCTCACGCTCTCCAAAACCTACGGGCTGACGGGACTGCGCATCGGCGCGCTGATCTGCCCGCCGGGGCTGGAGCAGAAGATGAACAACGTCATGGAGTCGATCGTGTCCTGCGTGGCCTCGCCGTCGCAGTACGCAGCGCTGGCGGCGCTGACGGGTCCGCAGGACTACGTGAGCCACGCCCACGCCCATTACCGGGCCAATCGCGACGCGGCCTCGGCGGTGCTGCGCTCCCACGGCATTCCCTATCTCGCGGCCCAAGGCGCGTTCTATCTGTGGGCGGACGTCTCGCATGCCAGCGGCGGGGATGTGCGGACATGGACGCGCCGTTTCCTGGCGGACTCCGGCGTGGCTTTCGCCCCCGGCACGGCGTTCGGCTCCATCGGTGAGGGCTGGATCCGCATTGCGCTCTGCGGGAGCCAGGCCGATCTTGTGGAGGGCCTCGGGCGCATCCCTGCACGCGAGCCGGCGGGCACCGGTGGGTCCACCGGCCCTATCGCCGGAGAAGCTGGCGCCCTAGCCTGAGCTCACGGCGCTTCGAGGCTGGCCCGCTGTCCTGGCGTCGGGCTGTCCTGGCCCGTCAGGGCGCCGTGGATTTCCGGCCGAGGGAGTACATCGTGTGGTGGCAAGACCTGTTGTGGGGTTTCTGGAATGGGCTGACGGCGTGGATCGTCCTGATCGCCCATGTCTTCGGCTTCTGGAGTGAATTCCCGTTCTACAACTCCGCCCGTGCGGGGAACTGGTACGACTTCGGCTACCTCCTGGGCATGGGATCTCCCGTGCTGGGCGGCGGACTGGGAGCCCGGGGGCGCTCCAAACGCCGCTAGGCCGACAGTGCGGCGTCGAGCCAGCTGCGGAGGGCGGCCGACGGCGGCGCACCAGCCTGGCGGGCAGCCACCGCCCCCTTCTTGATGACAAGCAACGTCGGGATGGCCTGGATATCGAACCTCCGGGACAACCCCGGTGAAGTGTCGACGTCGACCTTCACCAGCTTAAACTTTCCGGCCCGCTCCTGCGCCAGCTTGTCCAGCACCGGGCTGACCATCCGGCACGGCCCGCACCACGCGGCCCAGAAATCGACGAGAACCGGAACGGTAGACTGCTCCGCGACAACCGGGAAGTCGGCATCTCCCGCCGCCACGATCCAGGCAAGATCCCGGCCGCAATTGCCGCAGCGCGGGTGCCCGGCAGCGGCCGCGGGAATCCGGTTGGTCTTCCCGCAGTGCGGGCATTTGGTCAGGCTGGATTCCACGGCACTCCGCCACCTTTAAGCATACCTGGGGTCATTGATGCTTCTATGTTCGTCAAGCGGGGTCCGGTCGTCCACCTGCAACGGCAGCTAGGTCTTTCCGAACGGATACGGAAACAGCAGGGGCCGGATCCGTTACCGGTTCCGGCCCCTGCTGTGGAAGTACTCTTAATTGTTGCGGTCCTCATCGATCGCGTCGTTGTCGATGAGGTCCAGGTCCTCTTCGTCAAAGTCGTCCTCGTCGAGCTCCACGTCCTGCGGCGTGTCACTCTTGTAAGGATCTGCGTCGCCGGCATGCTTTGCACTTTCGGCAAGCGCGGCCACCTCGGCGTCGCGCTTCTTCGCCGCGCGGAGCAGTTCCTCCAGGTTCGAGGCGTTGACGGGGATCTGGTCGGCCACGAACTCGAGCGTCGGAGTCAGCCGCACGGTGATGTTCCGGCCGACTTCCTGCCGCAGTACGCCCTTGGCCTTCTCCAGCCCCTTGGCAGCATCGGCCTGGGCCACTTCGTCACCGAACACGGTGTAGTAAACAGTTGCGTGCTGCAGGTCGTTGGTCACCCGCGAGTCGGTCACGGTGACGCCTTCCAAACGGGGATCCTTCACCCTCCGGCCCAGCGCCTCAGCAACGACAACCTTAATCCGCTGCGCCAACTTGGCAGCCCGTGCGGGATCAGCCATTTCCACTCCTAAAAATTTGGATGTACGACGGCGCATGTTAGGCGGGGTCGCTCGTTTCAGTTTTCTGCCACGCACTACGGTGAGTCAACGACGGACTCCCGTTGGAATTTTTCCGGCGGCCCGGGAGTGGCATCGGGCCTGCCGAAGCTGGGCGGCACGGGATCGCAGATCCATTGCCGCCCAGCGTAGGGGCGGGGCCGCCGGAAAAATTCCGACGGCCCCACCCGCGAAGCAACACCTTAGACGCGCGGCTTTTCGCGCATCTCGAAGGTCTCGATGGTGTCGCCTTCGGTGATGTCGTTGAACGAGCCAAGACCGATACCACACTCGAAGTCCGTACGGACCTCGGTGGCGTCGTCCTTGAAGCGCTTGAGCGTCTCAACGGTGAGGTTGTCACCGATGATCTTGCCGTCGCGGCTGATGCGGGCCTTGGCGTTGCGCCGGATAACACCCGAGCGGACGATCGAGCCTGCAATGTTGCCGAACTTGGAGGAACGGAACACTTCGCGGACCTCGGCGGTGCCAAGCTGGACCTCTTCGTACTCCGGCTTGAGCATGCCCTTGAGGGCTGCCTCAATGTCATCGATTGCTGCGTAGATGACGGAGTAGAAGCGCATGTCCACGCCTTCGCGGTCTGCCAGTTCGGCAACACGCTCGGCAGGCTTGACGTTGAAGCCGATGATGACGGCGCTGTCGACCGTTGCCAGGTTGACGTCGTTCTGCGTGATCGCACCGACACCGCGGTGGATGACGCGGAGCTGGACACCTTCGCCGACGTCGATCTTGAGCAGCGCGTCTTCGAGGGCTTCCACGGCACCGGACACGTCACCCTTGAGGATGAGGTTGAGGGTGTCGATCTTGCCATCGGCGACGGCCTGGTCGAAGTCTTCCAGGCTGATGCGCTTGCGGCGCTTGGCCAGGGCGGCGTTGCGGTCGGCGGCTTCACGCTTCTCGGCGATCTGGCGGGCGGTCCGCTCGTCAGCAGTCACGAAGAAGGTGTCACCGGCGCGCGGGACGTTGGACAGACCCAGCACCTGCACGGGGCGGGACGGGCCGGCCTCGGTCAGGGCGCTGCCGTCGTCGTCGAACATCGCACGAACGCGGCCGTGGGCCGTGCCTGCCACGATGGTGTCGCCGACGTGCAGCGTACCGGACTGAACCAGGACGGTGGCCACGGAACCGCGGCCCTTGTCCAGGTTGGCTTCAATCGCGATACCGCGGGCGTCCTTGTTCGGGTTGGCGCGCATGTCCAGGGCAGCGTCTGCGGTGAGCAGAACGGCGCCGAGGAGCTCGTCGATGTTCAGGTTCTGGCGGGCAGAGACCTCCACGAACATGGTGTCGCCACCGTATTCTTCCGGAACCAGGCCGTACTCGGTCAACTGGCCGCGGACCTTGTCCGGGTTGGCGCCTTCCTTGTCGATCTTGTTCACGGCCACGACGATCGGCACGTTGGCCGCCTGGGCGTGGTTGAGGGCTTCAACGGTCTGCGGCATTACGCCGTCGTCCGCTGCGACCACCAGGATGGCGATGTCGGTGACCTTCGCACCACGGGCACGCATGGCGGTGAACGCCTCGTGGCCCGGAGTATCGATGAAGGTGATCTTGCGATCGATGCCTTCGTGGGCGTGGGTGACCTGGTACGCACCGATGTGCTGCGTGATGCCGCCGTGCTCGCCCGCCATAACGTCGGACTTGCGGATGGCGTCGAGCAGGCGGGTCTTACCGTGGTCAACGTGACCCATGACGGTGACAACCGGAGGACGTGCCTCGAGGTCTTCATCGCCTTCGGCTTCCAGTTCGGCGTCGAAGTCGATGTCGAAGGTGGAGAGCAGCTCGCGCTCCTCGTCCTCCGGGGACACAACCTGGAGCTTGTAGCCAAGCTCCTCGCCGAGCAGTGCGAAGGTCTCTTCATCCAGCGACTGCGTGGCCGTGGCCATTTCGCCGAGGTGGAAGAGGACCGTCACCAGTGCGGCGGGGTTCGCCTCGATCTTGTCGGCAAAGTCCGTGATGGACGAGCCACGGCGAAGCCGGACTACGGTGTTGCCGTCGCCGCGGGGTACGCTCACGCCACCCAGCGACGGAGCACTCATCTGCTCCAGTTCCTGACGCTTGGCACGCTTCGACTTGCGCTGCTTGCCGCGACCTGCGCCGCCCTTACCGAAGGCACCCTGGGTGCCGCCGCGACCGCGACCGCCCTTACCAAAGCCACCACCGGCCGGAGCGCCGCCACCGGCACCGGGAGCACCGGTACCTGGAGCGCCACCCGGACGGCCCGGACCACGGCCGCCGCCGCCGGGACGGCCGGCACCAGCGGGTGCGGGACGTTCGGTGCGGTTAGGCATCATGCCGGGAGTCGGGCGGTTGCCGCCGGCTCCTGCCGGACGGCCAGCGCCGGGAGCGCCGGCCGGACGCGGGGCGCCGGGGCGGGGGCCGCCTGCGCCTGCTGCCGGACGGGGACCACCCGGACGGGGGCCGCCTGCGCCTGCTGCGGGGCGCGGACCACCGGGGCGTTCACCCTCGGTGCGGCTTCCGCCCGGACGGGGCATGCCCTGGGAAGGAGCGAACGGGTTGTTGCCCGGACGCGAGGGACGTTCGTTGTCGCCGCCGCGGCCGCGGGGCATGCCCTGGGACGTGGCGAAGGGGTTGTTGCCGGGACGGGGACCGCCCGGACGCGGTGCAGAACCGCCCTGGCGTGCCGGAGCAGCCGGGGTTTCAGCCTTGGGGGCCGGACGCGCGCCGGGCTTGACGCCCGCCGAGGGAGCGGCCGGGGCCTGGGCAGCGGGGGCTGCCGGAGCCTGGGCGGCGGGGGCTGCCGGAGCGGCGGGCGCGGCGGCAGGTGCCGCAGCGGCCGGAGCCGGAGCTTCAGCCTTGGGTTCCGCAGCCTTGGGCGCAGCGGGGCCAGGCGCGGGCGCCGGACGGGTCGCTGCCGGGCTGGCAGATGCCTGGGGGGCGGACGCCGGAGCTTCGGACTTCGAAGCTGCGGGGGCGTCGGGGTAAGCGTTGCGCAGTTTCCGCACAACGGGAGCCTCGATTGTTGACGAGGCGGAGCGAACGAATTCGCCCAGTTCCTGCAGTTTGGTTACTGCATCTTTGGAAGTAATACCGAGCTCTTTAGCAAGCTCATGTACGCGGACCTTGGCCACATTTCTCCTGTCTCGGTCCGCACCGAGCCAGGCACGAACCGTCTACTTCTTACTGCGGGCCTCCGCCGCGAATGCAGCTGAAAGGCCCATTGCAGAGCGCAACAAAGTTGTCATCGTTGCGCACTCATCGCTGGGAACTCATCGGGTTTCCATCAGTTTTCTGACCCGCTTTCAGGTTGGACGGTTGTTGCTGCGGCCACCGGGGTGCCCACGGCTTCCGTGCCGGCAGTGATCCGGCGTTCCACATCAGCTGTACCGGTTGCGCCCTTGAGGGCGCGACCGAACGCTCGACGTTTGACCGCCAGTGCCAGGCACTTTTCGCTGGGGTGCAGCCATGCTCCCCGGCCAGCCATCCGGCGTCGTTCATCCACCACGACGGTGGACGAACCACCGGCGCCGGCGACGAGCCGGAGTAACTCCGACCGCGACCCTTTTTGTCGGCATCCGATACAGGTGCGCTGCGGCTGATTCCCGAGGTGTTGCACATGTGCCACGTTCGAGTATCTTCCTGCCAGTACAACTGCTTGGTGAATCACCGCGTCCCGGGAATCTGGGAAAAACCCAGACGCGCCAAAGACACACGGATACCGGCCGTTAGGCGCGGTCATGTCTATTCTAGCCCCTCCGGCGCCCGGGTCCCGAACCCAGGCGTGCCGGTCAGCTTGGAAATCACGGCTGACCCGTGAGAGCGCACACAGGCTGCGGGCCGCGACGGCGGCCCGCAGCCTGTGTTCGTGCGCTTACGCGCCTGCGCTCTATTTAGCGGTGTTGACGGCGGCGTCGGAGACGATGTCGATTCGCCATCCCGTGAGCTTGGCGGCGAGACGGGCGTTCTGGCCCTCCTTGCCGATGGCCAGGGAGAGCTGGTAATCGGGAACCACCACCCGTGCCGAACGCGTCGCCTCGTCGGTGATCGTGACCGAATTCACGCGCGACGGCGAGAGGGCGCTGGCGATGAAGGTCGCCGGATCGTCGTTGTAGTCAACGATGTCGATCTTTTCGTCGTTCAGTTCGGTCATGACCGCCCGGACACGCGAACCCATTTCGCCAATGCAGGCACCCTTGGCGTTCACGCCGGGGGTGTTTGCCTTCACGGCGATCTTGGTGCGGTGGCCGGCTTCGCGGGCCAGCGCCACAATTTCAACCGACCGGTCCGCGATCTCGGGAACTTCGAGTTCGAAGAGCTTCCGGACGAGCCCGGGGTGGGAGCGGGACAGCGTGATGGACGGGCCCTTGGTGCCGCGGTGGACGTCGATCACGAAGGCGCGCAGCCGGTTGCCGTGGATGTACTTCTCGCCGGGAACCTGCTCGGGCGGCGGCAGCAGTGCCTCCACCGTGCCCAGGTTCACCTGAATCATGTGCGGGTTGTTGCCCTGCTGGATGGTGCCAGCCACAAGCTCACCTTCACGGCCCTTGAACTGGCCCAGCACGTTGTCGTCCTCAGCGTCCCGGAGGCGCTGCAGGATGATCTGCCGTGCGGTGCTCGCCGCGATGCGTCCGAAGCCCGCGGGCGTGTCCTCGAATTCGCCGATCGGGGCGCCGTCGTCGTCGATCTCGGTGGCCCAGATGGTCACGTGGCCGCTCTTGCGGTCAAGCTCGGCCCGGGCCTTTTCGAAGGCGCCGGGGGTCTTGTGGTAGGCCACCAGCAGTGCCTGCTCGATCGTTGGAATCAGGAGATCCAGCGGGATTTCACGCTCACGCTCCAGGAGTCTCAGCGCGCTCATGTCAATATCCATTAGGCCTCCTCAGAAGGTCCATTGTTTGCTTTTTCCAGACCGGCCTCTTCGAGGTGGCTGAACTCTATCTCGACTTTTCCGCTGCGGATCCTGTCGAAAGGAAGCTTGACGGGCTCACCCTGCTTGGGCTTCATACCCTTCTTGACGGCAATTTCCGGGACGAGGGTGACTCCCCCGTCATCCACGGACTGGACCCTGCCGGTGACGTTGTCACCCTGGATCACGTTCACGTTGACCATCCGTCCGCGGGCGCGGTGCCAGTGCCGCTCCGCGGTCAGTGGACGTCCGACGCCGGGTGAAGAGACCTCGAGCTCATAGGGCCGCGCGTCCATGCTGGGGTCGTTATCCAGGGTGTCCGAGAGAGTCTTGGAGATCTCCGCTATGACGTCGAGCCCGACGCCCCCGGTCTCCTCCTGCGGCAGGTCCACCACTACGTGGACTACCCGGTTGGCGCCGGCGACATGGATGGATACGTCTTCCAGGTACAGCCGGTTCGCCAGCACTGCGGGTTCCAGGAGTGCGTACAGGCGCTCGGCCTCGACATTTTGAACGGGTGCGGCGTCAGCCTTTCCCGTCCCGGTCCGGTCTGTTGAAGTCGTGGCTTCTGCGTTGGTCATGATGCCGGCCGCCTCCCGCTAGATAATGTTGTGTGTACTAGCCTAGCGATTTTCCGGGCGGCGTGGTGCACGGAGTTCCCGGCCGGCATGACAACATGGTCTGTTGTGAAAGACGACACCAGGGAAAAGCGATGGCAGGATCACTTTCCCCGGCTGCTCCCCCGCTACGTGCTTCTGGCGTTCCTCGCTCTGGTGGTGGTGAGCCTGGGGGTGGTCCTGACGCCGGCCAGGCCGCCGGAGCCTGCGAAACCGCCCTTTTCTGAACAGGCGCGCGCCGCCGCACTGGCCGAAACCGTGCAGTTGTTGGACGCCGGCAGCCGGCTTGGCTCCGCGGCCCAAGCCGGTTCAAAGGACAGTTCGGCGGAGAGCACGGGCGGCCATTTGGCCGCCGCCGGGAGTCCCGCCGTCGAACGAACTGTGACGTTGCTGACAACCCAGGCGCAAGCGCTGCTGGCACCGGGCGAAAGCCCCGCAGCCATTGCAGCGTCCGCCGACGCCGGCCAGGCAACGCCCCAGGCAACCTCCTCCGAAGCTGCGTCGCCGTCCCCTGCCGGAGCGCCGGGCGCCGATCCGTCCGCCGCACCTCTGCCGGCGACCGCCGCCGGGATGGTGGCGGCTCTCGCGGACAGCGGCCGCCAGCGCCTCGCGGACGCTGCCGTGGCCGACGGCGGCATGGCACGGCTGTTGGCCGCCGTCGGCACTGCGCAGCTGCTGCAGGCGTCCGCCCTCGCCGCCGAAACCGGAACCCCAGCGCCAGCCGCCGACGTAACGTCACCGCAGCTGTCCGGCACCTGCCCGTCCCCGTCCGCGACGTTGCCATCCGCTGAGGGCCAGGCCGCAGCAGAACAATCCGGAGCAGAGCGGTCCGGAGCAGAGCCGTCCGCGGCCGCGTCCAGCCTTAGGGGCGCCCTGGCGGCGGCTGTCCGGACCGAAGCGCAGACCATCTACGGCTACCAAGTGGCCCTGACCCGGCTGGACGGCGACGAGGCGAAATCAGCGGCCGCCGATCTGGCCCGCCATGACGTGCTCCTGAGCGGCGCGGAATCCCTGAGCCGGCTGCACTGTTCCGCGGTGCCGCCGCGCGAGGCCGGCTACACTTTGGGGCCGTCCTTCCTGGCCTCCCCCGCCGCCGGCCTCGGCGACCTGGAAGCCGCCGCGCTGCCAGGGTACGGCGACCTCGTGGCGCTCAGTGAGGGCGGGACCCGGCAGTGGGCCATCGCGGCTCTGTTCGGCTCCGCGAAGCGGGCGGTGCTGTGGGGTGCGGATCCCGGCGCCCTGCCGGGCCTGGACCGCGCGGCGCTGCCAACCCAGCCGACAGGCGAAACGCCAACGCGACCCGCAGGCTGAAGCCCATCGCAGCAGCCAGGTTGAGGGCCGGGGCAAGCCTCGGCTAATTTTGGTAAGCCTTGGAATACTGGCAAGGCCCCGGCCCTGGTGCTTTGCTGTAGGCATGGACACCACCGGCCCCGCAACTCTTCATGAGAACGAGCCCCACCACAACGACCTCGCGCACCGGCTCAATTGGCTCCGCGCGGGCGTCCTGGGGGCCAATGACGGCATCGTCTCTGTCGCCGCGATCGTCGTCGGCGTCGCGGGCGCCACTACCGAGACCGGACCAATCCTGCTTGCGGGCATCGCGGGGGTGGTGGGCGGCACTATTTCGATGTCGCTCGGTGAATATGTCTCCGTCAGCAGCCAGAAGGACAGCCAGCGTGCCTTGATCGAGAAGGAGCGCCGGGAACTGCAGGAACAGCCGGAGGAAGAGCTCGAGGAACTCGCGGCGATCTACCAGGGCAAGGGCCTCAGCCCCGCGACCGCACGGACGGTGGCCAGGGAACTGACGGCCCACGATGCCCTCGGCGCCCACCTCTCTGCCGAACTCAACATTGACGAGACCGACATCGTGAGTCCGTGGCACGCGGCGTTCGCTTCCGCCCTCGCGTTCCTCATCGGTGCGGTCCTGCCCATGATGGCCATCCTGCTGCCGCCGGAAAGCATCAGGATCCCCTTGACCTTCGTGGCTGTGCTCGTGGCGTTAGCGGCCACCGGGGCCGTGGGCGCGTGGATTGGCGGCGGCTCAAAGCTCAAGGCAGCCATCCGTGTCGTGATTGGCGGCGCCGCGGCGCTGGTGGCCACGTTCGCGATTGGCAGCGCGCTCGGCGCGAGCGGAATCGTCTAGGGCCGCCGCGGCCCACAAGACACCCGCCAGGCCGCCGGCATCCACTCTGGCACCTACGATAGGTCCCGTGAGCCTGATCCCAGACGTCCCCATTCCGCACGATCTTTCCCGCCGCTACAGCCACACGCCTGCGGGACGTGCCTGGCTGGCCTCACTTCCTGGCCTGATCGGACAATTACTCGATCAGTGGGACCTGGAGCCGGACTTGGAACCGGGCGCCCTGCCCTGGAACGGTCACGGCGGCGTCGTCATCCCCGTGCGGCGCCGGGACGTGGATGGGTCCCCCGGCAACGGCGGGGAAGCCGTACTGAAGGTGGCTTTTCCGCATGAGGAGGCCACCCGCGAACACCATGCCCTCGCCCTGTGGGGAGGCCATGGCGCCGTCAGGCTGCTGGCCGCCGACGCCGGATCCTGCGCCCTGCTCCTCGAGCGCCTGGACGCCTGCCGCTCCCTCCTGGATGTCCCGCTGGACACGGCGGTGACGGTCTGGGGCGGCGTGGTCCGCCAGCTCAGCGTGGTCCCGGACAGCCGGCCGGAGTGGCTGGAAATCGATCACGTGGCGGCGCGGGCCGAGCGGTGGAGCGATGAATTCCCGGAGGCGTGGGAGCACCTGGGGCGGCCGTTTCCACGTTGGTTGCTCGAGGCGGCGCTGGAGGTCTGCCAGACCCGCGGCGCCGTCGGCAGGCGGTCCGGCAGGGACGTCCTGGTCCACGCGGACCTGCACTACCTGAACATCCTGGCCCGGCAGGAAACACCGGCGGGGCCGGAGGCGGGAACCCGGAAGGAAACACCGGCGGGGCCGGGACCGTACGCTGCGATTGACCCCCAGCCCATGATCGGCGAGGCGGAGTTCGCCGTGGCCCCGGTGCTGTGGAACAGGATCCGGGAACTGCCACAGCAGGATCCCGGGCGGGCGCTGCTCGCGCGGTGCGGGGATTTCAGTGCCGCAGCCGGTCTCGACGCCGAGGCCGCCCGGCAGTGGAGCTTGGCGCGCGAGGTGGAGAACGCCCTCTGGTATGCCTCGCAGCGTCACCACGACGGCGATCTGGCCCGTTCGCTGTGGGTGGCGAGCACACTGGCGGGCCGGACGCTTCCCGGCCTGCCCGCTCCGCAGGAGCTCCCGGCGCCCGGGGAAGCCGCCGGGATGGCGGGCGGCTAGCCCCGCACGGCCGCCAGCGCGTCGCGGACGGCGTCGACGGCGACTCTGACATCGGCGTCGTCCGTGCTCCAGTTGCTCACTGAAATCCGCAGGATATCGCGGTCCTGCCAGCGTGAGCCGGACATCCAGACCCGGCCATCGCCCATGACCCGTTCCGTCACGGCGCGCGTCACGGCGTCGTCCCCGAACGCCAGGGACACCTGGGTGTAGTCGACGTCGTTGAGCACCTCGACGCCGTCCAGCGCCGCGAGCTCTTCGGCCAACTGCGCGGCCCGGTGCACGAGCGTGCGGACCTGGCTGGCGACGCCGTCGCGGCCCAGGGATTTCAGCGCCGCCCACACCGGCACGCCCCGCGCTCGGCGCGAGAGCTCGGGCACTCTTTCGGACGGGTCCCCGGCCCCGTCTGCGGCCTGGATCAGGTAGATGGCGTACAGCCCCATCGCCGAACGCAGGGCGCGGGCGTCACGCACGATCACGATCCCGCAGTCGTAGGGGACATTGAGGGTCTTGTGCGCATCCGTTCCCCACGAATCGGCCAGGCCGAGTCCCGCGGTCAGGGCGGACAGTTCGGGCACGGCGGCCGCCCAGAGCCCGAACGCCCCGTCCACGTGCACCCAGGCGCCATGCGCCTTCGCGATGGCGATGGCCTCGGCTAAGGGGTCGAAGGCGCCCGAATGCAGGTTGCCGGCCTGCAGGCACACGAGGGCCGGGACCGGGCGGCCGCCCTCCCCCGCGCTGATCGCAAGGTCCAGTGCGCAGTCCAGCTCGGCCGGGATGATGCGCCCCTGGCGGTCGGAGGGCACAACAGTGGGACGTCCGAGGCCCAGATAGCGCAGCCCGAGGTCGATCGTTTCGTGGCGCTCCTGCCCCACGAAGCAGCGGATCCGGGGCGCACCGGCGAGGCCGTCGCCGTCGAGGTCCCAGCCGGCATCGGCCATGAGCCGCCAGCGGGCGGCGGCGAGTCCGGTGAAGTTGGCCATGGTGGCGCCGGTGGCAAAGCCGACGTCGGACTCTTCGGGCAGACCCAGCAGCTCCAGGATCCATTTGCCGGCGGCTTCCTCGATCGCGGCGGTAGCGGGCGTGGCGAAGCGCAGCCCCGTGTTCTGGTCCCAGGCGCTGAGCAGCCAGTCCGCCGCCAAGGCGGCCGGCAGTGTGCCGCCGATGACCCAGCCGAAGAACCGCCCGGACGGCATGGCCATCAGCCCGGGTTCGGCCTTGGCCGCGAGATAGTCCACCACCTCCACGGCCGGCATCCCCCGTTGGGGCAGCGGGCCGCCGAAGTCGGCCGCGAGCTCGGCCGCCGTGGCCTGCGGCCCGATGCGGCGTGTTCCCTGGCTCTCGAGCCACCGGCGCGCGTGCCCGGCCGCGGCCTCGAGGGCATCCCGGTAGCGTTCCTCACTTGCCGACATAGCTGCATGCTACGCCCGGGACCAGCGGACCGGGAGTCCCTGGCGGGCACTGCCGGACCAGCGGCTTAGGACAGGTTGTCCTGCCAGACGTCGGAGCCGAGCTTGATGATCAGCGCGCCCACCACCACCAGGAACACGATCCGAATGAATTTGCTCCCCTGCCGGACGGCAGTGCGGGCACCGAGGTAGCCGCCGGCCATGTTCGCCATGCCCAGCAGCAGCCCGAGCCCCCACAGCACGGCGCCGTGCGGCACGAAGAACAGCAGGGCACCGGCGTTGGTGGCCACGTTCACGATCTTGGCCTTGGCGCTGGCCTCCAGGAAGGCGTAGCCCATGGCCGAGACGAGGGCGATGATCAGGAACGAGCCGGTGCCGGGACCGATCAGGCCGTCATAGAAGCCGATCACGCCGCCGATCAGGCAGGCCACCACGTAATGCCGGTGCCCCGCGTGGCGCAGCTTGGTCAGCTCACCGATGCCGGGCTGGAAGGCGGTGAAAAGCGCGACGGCGATCAGCGCCACCACGATGATCGGCTTGAAGACGCTGGCCGGCAGGTTGGCGGCCAGCGCCGCACCGCCGTAGCTGCCCGCCAACGCGATCGCCGCCATGGGCAGGGCAGTGCGCAGATCGGGCCGGACGCGGCGGTAGTACGTGGCCGCGCTCGTGCTGGTGCCGAAGATGGACCCCATCTTGTTGGTTGCCAGCGCCTGGACCGGGCTGATGCCCGGCACCAGGAGCATCGCCGGGAGCTGGATGAGTCCGCCGCCACCGACGACGGCGTCCACCCAGCCCGCGGCCAGGCCGGCCACGACGATCAGGATGACGGTTCCGAGCTGAATCGACTCGAGTCCGGAGACCACTACCGGGAGCGGCGGAGCATCAGCTGTTGCGCACGGCGTTGACCACGTAGTCAACAGCCTTGTCAACGGCTACATTCTCGGCATTGCCGCTGCGGCGGTCCTTGATTTCCACGACGCCGTCCACGAGTCCGCGCCCGACGGCGAGGATGGTGGGGACGCCGACGAGCTCGGCGTCGCCGAACTTCACGCCGGGGGAAACCTTGGGGCGGTCGTCATAGATGACGTCGAGGCCGGCAGCCTCGAGCTCCAGGGACAGCTTCTCGGCGGCGGCGAAGATTTCCTCGCCGCGGCCCACGGCCACAACGTGGACGTCGGCCGGGGCGACGGCGCGCGGCCACACGAGGCCCCTGTCGTCATGGTTGGACTCGGCCAGGGCTGCGACGGCGCGGGTGACGCCGACACCGTAGGAACCCATGGTCACCACCACCTGCTTGCCGTTCTGGTCCAGGACCTTCAAGTCCAGGGCTGCGGCGTACTTCCGGCCCAGCTGGAAGATGTGACCCATTTCGATGCCGCGGGCGGTTTCGAGCGGTCCGGAACCGTCGGGCGCCTCGTCGCCGGCGCGCACGTCGGTGCACTCGATGACGCCGTCCCAGCCGAAGTCGCGTCCGGCGACGAGGCCGAAGACGTGCTTGCCGGCCTCGTTGGCGCCGGTGACCCAGGCGGAGCCGCTGACGACGCGGGGATCCACGAGGTAGAGCATCTTTGCGGCGCCCTCGGTGCCCAGCAGCGGCGCGTCCAGGGACATGCCGGGGCCGAGGTAGCCCTTCACGATCAGGGGCTGCTTCTTGAGGTCGTCGTCATTGGCGGCTTCGAGCGTGATTTCGCCGGCAATCGGCAGGAAAGACCCGATGTTCGCTTCGACGCGCTTGAGGTCAACGCCGCGGTCGCCGGGGAGGCCGATGACGACGAGCTGGCGTTCGCCGGTCGGCAGCGTCACGGCGAGGACGACGTTCTTGAGCGTGTCCGCGGCGGTCCAGGCACCGCCGTCGGCCTCTGCCCGCGGGACGAGGACGTTGGCGGCGTCGACGAGCGTTTCGATGGTGGGGGTGTCCGGGGTGTCCCGGATTTCGGCGGCCGGGGCATTGCTGAAGTCGATGTCCGCCGGGACCACGGTGGTGACGGCCTCGACGTTGGCCGCGTAGCCGCCGGCCGAGCGCACGAAGGTGTCCTCGCCGATCTCGGTGGGGTGCAGGAATTCCTCGCTCTTGGACCCGCCCATGGCGCCGGCGGTGGCAGCAACCGGAATCACCTCGAGGCCGAGGCGCTCGAAGATCTTCAGGTACGCGCCGCGGTGGGCGGCGTAGCTGTCGTCCAGGCCGGCGTCGTCGACGTCGAAGGAGTAGGAATCCTTCATGATGAATTCGCGGCCGCGCAGCAGGCCCGCGCGGGGACGCGCCTCGTCACGGTACTTGTTCTGGATCTGGTAGAGGCTCAGCGGCAGGTCCTTGTACGAGGAGTACAGGTCCTTGACCAGCAGGGTGAACATTTCCTCGTGCGTGGGGGCCAGGAGGTAGTCGTTGCCCTTGCGGTCCTTGAGCCGGAAGATGCCCTCGCCGTATTCGGTCCAGCGGTTCGTCGCCTCGTAGGGTTCCTTGGGCAGCAGCGCCGGGAAGTGGACTTCCTGGGCTCCGATGGCGGTCATTTCCTCGCGGATGACCTGCTCCACCTTGCGCAGCACACTCAGCCCCAGCGGCAGCCAGGTGTAGATGCCGGGCGCGGCCCGCCGGATGTAGCCGGCACGGACCAGGAGCCGGTGGCTGGCCACCTCGGCGTCGGCGGGATCTTCGCGCAGGGTGCGCAGGAACAGCTTGGAGAGTCGAAGGACCACAGGTGGGGTATCCGTTTCTGGGGAAGTGCGGGCAAAGCCTAAGAAAAGCATCTAGGTACTAATCTACCGTCCGGAGCGCACCCCTTCGCCGCGCAGGCACTTGGCAGCACATGGAAGAGCCACGCCATAACTCATGGAAGCCCCTGGCCGTTTCCAGCTGGTCATCCCGTCATGGCGTGGCTCCCGTGGCCCCAGCACCCCCAGATCTCAGGCTGTGAGCTACTTGGTGTCGTCTCCAGGCGTTGCCTCCCCCCGGAAATTGCGCTGGGGAAGGTGCGCGCCTATGCGACACGGCTAGGTAGAACTTATGTGACATGGGGCCGGGAAGCAATAGTCTGCAACCGGATATTTTGGGCATGTCGTTGCGGGTCCTTTGCGGGGCGCCCAGCAGTTTACTTTCCGGCCGACGCTGCCCGCTAGAAGAGCACCGTAGCGAACGTGCCCGCTTGGCGGAAGCCCACCCGATCGTAGGTGGCGCGCGCCTTGGCGTTGAAGCCGTTGACGTACAGGCTGGTGACCGGCGCGAGGGTCTGGGCGAGGACGACGACGGCGGCCATGTACCCCGCGCTCAGTCCCAGTCCGCGGAACTCGGGATTCATCCAGACACCCTGGACCTGGGTCACTTCCGGCGTGACGGCGCCGAGTTCAGCCTTGAAGACCACATCACCGGCGGCGTTCACATGGACCAGGGAATGGCCTTGGCGGATGAGGCTCTTGACGCGCCGGCTGTAATACTCCCTGCCGCCAAGGTAGGGCGAATAGCCCACTTCTTCCTCGAACATCGCGGCGCACGCGGGCAGGATCTTGTCGAAGTCAGCCAGCTGGCCGAAGCCGAGTGCGGGCTCGGGCCGGACAGCGGGCGGGCCTGAGATCGTCAGCAGGGGCTGGTGGTCCCGGACTTCATGGGCGGTTTGGCCGAGCTGCTCCAGTGCCGTGTAGATGGCCAGGACAGTTTCGGCGGGGCCAAAGATCGAGGCGTAGCGGCGCCCGGAGCGGTGCGCGGCCATGGCAATGAGGCCGGCGAGCTCGGGCGCCAGCTCGATCGGCACCAGGTTGGCGCCGGCCCAGCAGGCGCCCAGGAGGCTGCCGCCGTCGAACACGCCAAGAATGCTGGCGCCCCCGGCCGTGGGAGACGCCGTACCGGCGGCCTCCAGGTGCGAGAGGATGAAGACATTGGCGACGGCGTCCCGGTGCGCCAGCGCCAGCAGTTGTCCGGTGTCGGCGCCACCCAGGACCCGCACGACGACGCCGGGAGCGGCGTCGTCCCTACGAGACGCTAACCACGGGGCTACCTTTGACAGCATCTTCGCCATCGGCGTCCCCCATCTCTTCAGCGATTCGCATGGCTTCTTCGATCAGTGTCTCAACAATCTGATCCTCCGGGACAGTCTTGATGACCTCGCCCCGGACAAAGATCTGGCCCTTGCCGTTGCCCGAGGCAACGCCGAGATCGGCCTCGCGGGCCTCGCCGGGACCATTGACTACGCAGCCCATGACCGCCACGCGCAGCGGGACTTCCATGCCTTCCAGGCCCGCGGTGACCTGCTCGGCGAGGGTGTAGACGTCCACCTGGGCGCGGCCGCAGGACGGACAGGAGACGATTTCCAGCTTGCGAGGGCGCAGGTTGAGCGACTGCAGGATCTGGTTGCCCACCTTGATTTCCTCGACCGGCGGGGCCGAGAGGGAGACGCGGATGGTGTCGCCGATCCCGCGGGAGAGCAGGGCGCCAAACGCCGTGGCGGACTTGATGGTGCCCTGGAAGGCCGGTCCGGCCTCGGTGACGCCGAGGTGCAGGGGCCAGTCGCCCTTTTCGGCCAGCATCTCGTAGGCGGCAACCATGATGACCGGGTCGTTGTGCTTGACGGAGATCTTGAAGTCGTGGAAGCCGTGCTCTTCGAAGAGCGAGGCTTCCCAGACAGCGGATTCCACGAGGGCCTCCGGGGTGGCCTTGCCGTATTTCTTCATGATGCCGGGTTCCAGGGATCCGGCGTTGACGCCGATCCGGATGGAGGTGCCGTGGTCCTTTGCGGCCCGGGCGATCTCCTTGACCTGGTCATCGAACTTGCGGATGTTGCCCGGGTTCACGCGCACGGCGGCACAGCCGGCCTCGATCGCGGCGAAGACGTACTTCGGCTGGAAGTGGATGTCCGCGATCACCGGGATCTGGGACTTCTTGGCGATGATCGGCAGCGCCTCGGCGTCATCGGCGGACGGGCAGGCGACGCGCACGATGTCGCAGCCGGAGGCCGTGAGTTCCGCGATCTGCTGCAAGGTGGCGTTGATGTCGGTCGTCGGCGTCGTGGTCATGGACTGGACGCTGATGGGCGAATCGGAGCCGACGCCCACGGATCCCACCTTGATCTGGCGCGTCTTGCGGCGGGGGGCAAGGACGGGGGGCGGTGCTGACGGCATTCCCAGGCTGACCGAGGTCACATGGACTCCCTAATAGATTCGAAGTTGCGAAGGTGTGGGCGGGACGGGCTAGGCGTGCTCGGCCAGCAGGCCGGTCAGCGGCGCCCACACGGTGGTGCGCGTGCCCGAGATGGCACCGGCGGTGGCGAAGGGGTCCTGCCGCAGAAGGTTATTCAGGGCTGCCTCGTCCGCCGCCTTGAAGATGAGCAGTGCGCCTGCACCGTCGCCGTAGGGGCCGCTGGCCAGCAGGGCGCCCTCGAGGGCAAGTCCCGCCGTCCATTCGCGGTGAGCCGGGCGGCTGGCATCGCGGACCTCGGATGATTCGGCGTCGTACACGTACTCCACAGCAAAAACAGTCATACGGATACACTATCGCCCCGCTTGCCCGGTTCCCATCCGGAGGCGCCGGGGCACGGGTCTCAGCCGAGGAAGAGGACCTTGGCCAGGGCGGCGACTCCGGCCGCCCAGAGCATGGAGGTGAGGGTCCCGATGATGAACCGCTCGGCGGCGACCGGGGTGGCCTTCAACTCGGCAAACCGGCCGAGGCCCTTGATGGCCACGACATACGCGATGGCGACGGGCTGGCCGGCCAGGACTGCCATGCACACGGCGAACCGTTCCAGGATGCCAATAATGGCGCCGCCGCGCAGGATGCGCGCGCTGCTGACGGTATCGGCGGCCGGCGGCGCGGGCGGGCCGGCGGCCGGTGCGRCCGCCGGCGCGGGCGCTGCGGTGTCCGGCCCGGGCGCTGCGGTGTCCGACCCGGCCGGCCCGGCCGGTGCGGCCTCCTGTATTTCGGGGTCCGTGGTGGAGTCGGCGGAGGGGTCCTCTGCCGCGTCGCCGCCGGGAGTGACCGCCGTGCCGGCAGCGGCGCCGCTTCCGGCGTCGGCCCGGTCATCAATGGTCCGGGCAAGACGGAACACCGAGGCAGTGACCGGCCAGCCGACGAATCCTGCGGTGAGCAGGGCCAGCGTGATCCAGAGGGCGTTCACTTTTCTCCTTCGATGCTGTCGTGGGCGAGTGTCAGCAACAATTCTGCCGCCGGCCTCGCCGCCCATTCTTCCTGCCAGCCCGAGCGAAGGACGGCGCGGCTCACCGACTGCTCCGTGATTGCGAGTTTCTGCGCTGCAATTTTTTGGGTGCCGTGGGTTCCGTGGGTGTCGTGCCGCACCGAGCGCAGCACGTCCACCACCTTCCACTGCGCCGCGGTCCGGTCCTGGACCAGGCGACCAATCAGTCGGAGCACCGCCTCTGCATTGGCGCAGGCCTTGGCCCCCTGGGACCCGTTTGCGCCGTCCGCTGCCGCACTTGCTGCATTTGCCCGACGGCGGTCGCGGCCGGCGACCACGGCGAGCGGCACATGGGCGGCTGCCCCTTTGGCCCGGTCAACGGCGGCCCGGGCTGCCACGAAGGCGGGGCCGGAGCCTTCGCGCGAGCTGGCGGGCAGCGGCAGGTCCACCTCCCCCACCCCGATTCCGACGTACCAGCGGCCGCTGCGCAGGGCGTGCAGGGCGATCTCCACCACCTCGTCCGCCCGTTCCACGACGCCCTGGACCTCGTCGCCCACCGAGCGCTCAAAGCGCCCGGCGGTGGAGAGTGCGCTGAGTTCCTTCAGGAGGCCGGGGACCCGGTCGACGTCGCCCGTGCTGCCGCGCTGGTCGATTGTCATGACGTACATAACCCCAGCCTAGGGAGGTGATCGCGAATAATCAACCATTTTCAACTGATTACTTAAAATAAGCTGAAATAGGCTTAGATGTGATAGTCAGCGGAATTTGGCTGGAATGCCAGCCGGCACTATCCGAAGAGGTTGACCGGTTTGACGATGTCCGCGTAGATCAGCAGCGCTCCCATGCCCATCAGCAGCACCGCCACCACATAGGTCACCGGGAGCAGCTTGGCGATATCGAAGGCGCCGGGGTCCGGGCGGCCGGCGAGCTTGGCGATCTGGCGGCGGGCCCCCTCATACAGCGCGCCCGCGATGTGGCCGCCGTCGAGCGGCAGCAGCGGAATGAGGTTGAAGACGGCCAGGGCGAAGTTGAGCCCGGCCAGCAAACCCACCAGGGCGGCGAAGCGGGACTGCAGCGGGACCTCCTCCATGGCGGCAACCTCGCCGGCCACGCGGCCCACGCCCACCACGCTGATGGGGCCGTTGGGATCGCGGGGTTCCTCGCTGAAGGCGGCCTTGGCCACCCCGGCCACGCGCGCCGGCAGGTTCACCACCACGCCGGCAACCTGCGTGATGTTCTCCCCCGCCATGGGCAGCACGGACGACGCCGGCTGCTGCACGAGTGCCGTCTGGGCGCCGATGCCCAGGAAGCCGACGTCCTGGTACTGGAGGCTTCCGTCAGCGGCCTTGGCCTGACGGCCGTCGGGACCGAGCACCGGGCGGGCGGAGAGCACGGGCGTGACGGTGGTGGAGACCGTGGCGCCGCCGCGCTCCACGGTGATGCTGACCTGCCTGCCCGCCGAGGCGCGGATCCAGCCGGTGAGTTCGTCCCACCTGGTGACGGCCTTGCCGTCGAAGGAGGTGATGGTGTCGTTCGGCAACAGGCCCGCGGCCGCGGCGGGGGTGGGCTTGCAGTCGGCGGAGTCCGGGTCCACGGTCTCGCCGGCCTTGACCTGGCACTTGGAGACGTCCGCGATCGTGGTGGTCTGGCTGGCGGTGCCGAATCCCATCAGGAGCACCGCGGTCAACACGACGCCGATCAGCAGGTTCATCGCGGGCCCGCCGAGCATGATGATGATCTTTTTCCAGACCGGCAGCCGGTAGAAGACCCGGCTTGCGTCGTCCGGGCCGATTTCCTCGTGGGCCAGGGAACGGGCATCGGATGCCAGCGACTGGAACATGCCGGTGCTGGAGGTGCGGACGGTGCCGTCTTCCTTGTTCGGCGGATACATCCCGATCATGGACACGTAGCCGCCCAGCGGGATGGCCTTGAGGCCGTATTCGGTTTCGCCCTTCCGCTTCGACCAGACGGTGGGTCCGAAGCCGATCATGTACTTGGTCACGCGGACCTTGAACAGCTTGGCCGGGAGCAGGTGCCCGACTTCGTGCAGGGCAATGGATGCCGCGATGCCGATCGCCACAAAGACGACACCGAGGATAAAGAGGAGGACGGGGCTCATACTGTGATCTGCTGCTTCCTAGACGCTTCTGACGGCTAAACGTTCGTGGGTGCGGGCGCGTGCCCATCTTTCAGCATCCAGCACGGACTCCACCGTCAGCCCGGAGGAGCCTGTGTGTTCGCTGAGGACGGCGTCGATGGTGTCGACGATGTCGGTGAACCGGATCTGCCCGGCGTGGAAGGCCATCACCGCTTCCTCGTTCGCGGCATTGAACACGGCCGGGAAGGTGCTGCCCTGCGTGGCGGCGGCCTTGGCGAGGGCGACGGCGGGGAATGCCACGGCGTCCAGCGGCTCGAACGTCCAGCTGGTGGCCTTGCTCCAGTCGCAGGGGCTGGCGGATCCGGGGACGCGGTCCGGCCAGCCAAGGCCGAGGGCAATGGGCAGGCGCATGTCCGGCGGCGAGGCCTGGGCGATCGTGGAGCCGTCGACGAACTGGACCATGGAGTGCACCACGGACTGCGGGTGGACCACCACGTCGATCTTCTCCAGGGGGATGTCGAAGAGCAGGTGCGCCTCGATCACCTCCAGGCCCTTGTTGACCAGGCTTGCGGAGTTGGTGGTGACCATCAGGCCCATGTCCCAGGTGGGGTGAGCGAGGGCGTCTTGCGGCGAGACGTCGTGCAGCTCGTCCCGGGTCTTGCCGCGGAACGGGCCGCCCGATGCCGTCAGGATCAGCCGGTCCACTTCCGCGGCGGAGCCGGAGCGCAGGCATTGGGCAATGGCCGAGTGCTCCGAATCCACGGGGACGATCTGCCCTTCGCGGGCCGCGGCCTTGACCAGGGCACCGCCGACAATCAGGGACTCCTTGTTGGCCAGCGCCAGCGTGGCGCCGGCTCCGAGCGCTGCCAGGGTGGGGGCCAGCCCGATCGATCCGGTGATGCCGTTGAGGACGACGTCGGCGCTGATTTCGGCAATCCGTGTGGAAGCGTCCGGGCCGGTGATGATCTCGGGACGGTAGCCCGTCACTGAAGCCGCGCGGGCGGCGTCGTCGATCAGGTCCCGGAGGGCGGAGGCGTCCCCGGAGGCGACGCCGACGGCCTGGGCGCGGGTGTGGACGGCCTGCCGGGCCAGGAGTTCGAGGTTGCCGCCGCCGGCGCTGAGCGCCACGACCTCAAAAAGGTGCGGGGCGCCGTCGACGACGTCGATCGCCTGCGTGCCGATGGAACCGGTGGACCCGAGGAGGACGATTTTGCGCGGCTGCATGATTCAAGTATCCCGCACCGCGCCGGTGCGCCGCGTTCCCCCCGAATTGGCATGTCACGGCAGCCGCGGCGCGCAAGAATGCCGCGAAGTGCCAACTCGACGCAGGCCTGGTTCGGCCTGCCGCCACTCGTTGACGCCGGGGACCGGAGGCGTAACGTGGAAATCGTGGAGTGGACCGCGTGGTTCGACGCGCCGGAGTACGAGTTCGCCCGGCAGGTGCTGCAGCGCAGCACCGCCACCCTCTACTTCGTGGCCTTCCTCTCCTCGCTCAACCAGTTCCCGGCCCTCCTCGGCGAGCGCGGCCTTTTGCCGGTGCCGGCGTATCTGGAAGGCTTCAACCGCCTGGGCCGGCCGAGCCTGTTCCGCTGGCGTTATTCGGACCGGCTGCTGCGCACGGTGTGCTGGAGCGGCATGGCCATTGCCGCCACGCTCATCGCCGGGCTGCCCCAGCTCGGCCCGCCGTGGGTTCCGCTCATCGCGTTCCTTGCCCTGTGGCTGCTGTACATGTCGATCGTGAACGTGGGACAGACGTTCTACGGCTTCGGCTGGGAGATGCTGCTGCTGGAGGCCGGGTTCACGGTGGCCTTCCTCGGCTCCGACCAGACTCCCCCGCCCCGGACCATCCTGATCCTGCTGGTCTGGCTGGTGTTCCGGCTGGAGTTCGGCGCCGGCCTGATCAAGATCCGGGGCGGCCCGGAGTGGCGGGACCTGACGGCCCTGTACTACCACCACGAGACCCAGCCGATGCCGGGGCCGCTGAGCCGGCAGGCCCATCTGCTCCCCAAGGCCTGGCACCGGCTGGAGGTCCTGGGCAACCACTTCGCCCAACTGGTGGTGCCGTTCTYCCTCTTTGCCCCGCAGCCGCTGGGCAGCGCCGCCGCCGGGATCATCATCTTCACCCAGCTGTGGCTGGTGACGAGCGGAAATTTCGCCTGGCTGAACTGGATGGCGATCATCCTGGCCTTCGCCGCGGTCAGCGATCCCGTGGCGCACGCCGTGATTCCGGCGATCCCGCTGGACTGGCATGCCGTGCCCGCAGGAGCAGGAGCAGAGGCCGGCGCCGGCAGCCAGGCGCCGGTTCCATGGCTCGTCGTGGTCCTGGTCGCCACCGTGCTGCTGGTGGTGCTCAGCTACCGGCCCATCGAGAACCTCTTCTCCCACCACCAGCTGATGAACGCATCCTTCAACCGCTGGCAGCTGGTGAACACCTACGGCGCGTTCGGCACTGTCACGAAGCGGCGGATCGAGATCGTGGTGGAGGGGACCCTTGACCCGGATCCAGGGGACGACGCGGAGTGGCGGGAGTATGGGTTCAAGGGCAAGCCGGGCGACGTCCGGCGCATCCCGCGCCAGTATGCCCCGTACCACCTGCGGCTGGACTGGCTGATGTGGTTCCTGCCGCTGCGTACCGTGCACGAGGAGTGGTTCTACGCGTTCCTGGCCAAGCTGCTGGCGGCGGACCGGCCCACGCTGCGGCTGCTGCGCCACGACCCGTTCGACGGCGGACGGCCGCACTGGGTGCGTGCCAGCAGCTACCTCTACCGTTTCGCCACCCGGGCCGAGTTCCGTGCGACGGGCCAGCGCTGGATCCGGACTGAGCTGTATGTCGTCATCCCGCCGTCGCGGCTGCCGCCGGTAAAGTGAGCCCGCGTTCCTGGCGGCCCAGCGCCGGCCGGTGCGATCTCGTGCGGCCGTTGGACGCAGATGGCCGGAATGGGGTCACCATTCCGGCCATCTGCGGCAAGTCAGTGGAACGTTCGCGCCTACACGGACACCTCTTCCTTCGCCGGTGCAGCCTCCACCGTTGTCTGGCGTCGGCGCAGCCACCACGAGGCGACGAAGATCAGCGCCATGGAGACGTACACCACCAAGGCGAACGGCGAGGAGAACAGGGCCGTGGGGTCGTTTTGTGAAAGCTGCAGCGAGCGTCGCAACTGCACCTCGAACATCGGTCCCAGGATCATCGCCACCACCATGGGCGCCACGGGATAGCCGTAGCGGCGCATGAAGTAGCCCAGGATGCCCACCACCAGCAGGATGCCGACGTCGCTCGGGGAGAAGTTCACCGAGAAGGCGCCGAGGGCGGCGAAGACCAGGATGCCCGCGTAGAGGTAGGGCCGCGGGATCTGCAGGATCTTCACCCACAGGCCCACCAGAGGCAGGTTCAGCACCAGCAGCATGAGGTTGCCGACATACAGGGAGGCGATCAGGGTCCAGACAAGCGCCCCCTGGTTTTCGAACAGGAGCGGGCCGGGCTGGATCTGGTAGCGCTGGAATGCCGTGAGCATCATGGCCGCCGTCGCCGTCGTCGGGATTCCGAGGGTCAGCAACGGCACCAGGACACCGGCGGCCGCGGCGTTGTTGGCCGCTTCCGGTCCCGCCACGCCTTCGATCGCGCCCTTGCCGAACTGGGCCTTGTTGGCGCCCTTGGCCAGCTTCCGCTCGGCCGCGTAGGACAGGAACGTGGAGACGTCCGCGCCGCCTGCCGGGACAGTGCCGATCGGGAACCCGATGAAGGTTCCGCGCAGCCACGGCTTCCAGGACCGCTTCCAGTCCTCCTTGGACAACCAGGCGTTCTTGCCCTTGCTGACCGGGATCAGTTCCACCGGGCCGTGCCGCAGCTTGGAGGCAACGTAAAGCGCCTCGCCGAGGGCAAAGAGGCCCACGGCCACCAGGACCATGTCGATGCCGTCCACCAGGGTGGGGTTGTCGAACGTGAAGCGCTGCTGGGCGGTGCTGTCATCGATCCCGATCAGGCCGATGAACAGCCCGAGGGCCAGGGAGGCCAGGCCGCGCAGGACTGAGGCGCCCAACAGCGCACCGACGGTCAGGAAGGCCACCACCATGAGGGCCACGTAGTCCACGGGGCCGAGGCCTACGGCGAAGTCGGCCACGACGGGCGCCAGGAAGGTCAGCAGGACCGTGGCGATGGTCCCGGCGATGAAGGATCCGATCGCCGCCGTCGCCAGGGCTGCCGCTCCCCTGCCGGCCTTGGCCATCTTGTTTCCCTCGAGAGCCGTGACGATCGAGGAGGATTCGCCCGGCGTGTTCAGGAGGATGGAGGTGGTGGAACCGCCGTACATGCCGCCGTAGTAAATCCCGGCGAACACGATCAGCGCCGCGGCAGGGTCCAGGGCATAGGTGATGGGCATGAGCAGGGCCACGGTCATGGCGGGGCCGATGCCGGGGAGCACGCCGACGGCGGTGCCGACGAAGACCCCGCCCAGGGCGTAGAGCAGGTAGACGGGCTGGAGCGCGGTGGAGAATCCTTCGAGCAGGAGCATGAAGCTATCCATGGAAGAACGGCACCCCCTCGAGCAGCGGCCCCGGCGGCAGGGAAACACCGAGCAGGCCGCCGAAGACGTACTGCAGCACCAGCGCCAGGATCACGGACACGGTGATCGCCTTCCAGAGGGGTTTGGCGTCCAGGGACCAGGCGGCACCGCTGAAGAGCATGGCGGCGGCCACCGGCCAGCCGGCCGGCTCGATCAGGAAGATGTGCAGCACCACGAAGCCCACCAGTTTGGCCAGGGCCACCCAGTCGGTCTTGGCGGTCGCGTCCAGGTCTTCGCTGTCCTCGGCCTGCCCGACTTTGCCGCGGAGGACCTGCAGGACCACCCCGGCGCCGCACAGCACCAGCATGCCGCACACGATGTAGGGGAAGGCGCGCGGGCCGATGCCGGTCTCCGACGGCGGGATCGGAATGGATCCCGCCGTCGCCAGGCCCGCGACGCCCACGCTGACGAATACGAGGGCGAACAGGATCTCCCCGGTCGGCCGTTTGGCGGGCGCCGCGACGGGAGACGACGTTGATACGAGGGAAGACACTGTTACTTGACCAGGCCGATCTGGGTCAGCGTGGTCTTGACCTTGGCGATGTCCTCGGTCAGGAAGGTCTTGAAGCCGTCCCCGGCCAGGAACGCGTCGTCCCAATTGTTCTTCGTCAGGGTGGACTTCCAGGCCTCGGACGCGTGCAGTTTGGTGACGACGTCGGTCAGCTTCGCGCGCTGGGCGTCGTCGATGGAGCCGGGCGCCACCACGCCGCGCCAGTTGGTCAGGACGACGTCGATCCCCTGGTCTTTGAGCGGCTTGACGCCGGGAAGCGCCGGGGCCTCGGCCTTGCCGGAGACGGCGAGCGCCCGGACCTTGCCGGCCTTGACCTGTTCGGCGTACTCACCCACACCGGAGATGCCGGCCTGGACCTTGTTGCCAAGCAGCGCCGCGATGGACTCCCCGCCGCCGGAGTAGCCGATGTAGTTCAGCTTGTCCGCCTCCACGCCCTGGGATTTCAGGATCTGCCCGGCCAGGATGTGGTCCGCGCCGCCGGCCGAGCCGCCGGTGATGGCCACGCCCTTGCCGTTGGCCTTGATGTCCGCGACGAGGTCGGCGACGGACTGGTACTTCGACGACGCCGGCACCACGAGGACCAGCGGCTCTTCGGTGAGCCGCGCGATCGGGGTGGTGTCTTCGAGCCGGGTCTTGGCGGCGTTGGTCTCGACTGCACCCACCATGACGTAGCCCATCACCATGAGGGTGTTGATGTCCTTCTCGGTGGCAAGCTTGGCAAGGCCGTTGGTTCCGCCGCCGCCGCCGATGTTCGTGACCTGGGCGGAGGAGACGAGCTTGTTGGTCTGCAGGTCCTGCTGCATGGCGCGTCCGGTCTGGTCCCAGCCGCCGCCCGGGTTGGCCGGGACAATGATGCTGAGCTTCTTGATCGGGTCTGCGCCAGCGGCCGCGCCGGCGGCGGTGCCGGTCCCGCTTCCTGCGCAGGCGGACATGGCCAGGACGACTCCGGCGGCTCCGGCAATGAGGGCGGCGCGGCGGGTGTGGGTGGGCCGCGTGAAAAAGTTCTGCGAAGTCATGGTTTCTCCTTGAGCGAATGTGATGCACATCATTGGAATCACGTCACTGACCCTAGGAGCGGCCAGCGAAGGGCAACAGCATTTGGCCTTAGAGGTAGTAGTGGTCATATTGGTCACGGCCGCAGCCGGCTTTTTGGCGGGCGGGCTGCGTTCCCAATGGGAAACTTGTGACATGTTTCACAGGATTCCCCTTCGGTTCCAGCTGGTCGCATTGCAGCTGGGCATAGTCCTGGTTGTCCTCACGGCGGTGGGGGCCGTGACCATCCGGATGCAGGAAAAACAGCTCCGGGACGCCTACAAGGGCCGGCTGATCGGCGTGGCCGAAAGTGTGGCCCAACTGCCCTCCGTCATCCACGCGTTCGGCACAACGTCGCCGGCGCAGACCATCCAGCCGATCGCCGAAGTCATCCGGCAGGCATCCAATGTCACTTATGTGGTGGTGACAGACCGGCACGGGGTCCGGCAGTCACATCCCAATCCGGCGGAAATCGGCCGGCCGGTCTCCACTGATCCCTCAGTGCCCCTGTCCGGGGAGATCTACGTGGGTACCCAGACGGGCACCCTCGGCGAGTCCTGGCGGGTGAAGGTTCCCATCTTCGATGCGTCCCACACGGTGATCGGCTCCGCATCCGTAGGGGTGCTGGAGAGCACCTTGGCCGCCGACCTCCATGAGGACATGCCGCAGCTGTTCGGCTGGCTGCTCGGGGCGGCGCTGCTGAGTTCCCTCGGCGCGATGTACGTCTCGAAACTGGTGTGGCGGCGGATCTACAAGCTCGAGCCCGAGGACATAGCGGCCCTGTTGGAAACGCGCGACGCCATGCTCCACGGCCTGGGTGAAGGACTGGTGGCGGTGGACGCCGACGGCCGGATCGCCCTGGTCAATGACGAGGCACGCCGCCTGCTCGCGCTGGGAGGGGACATCACGGGGACGTCCGCCGCGGCGAGCCTGGAACCGGCGGTCCACCGCTTGCTCTCGGCCGGGTCCGCCACGGAGGAACTGGTGCTCTCGGGTGAGCGGATCCTACTGGGCAAGGTCAATGCGGCCACCGTCGACGGCCGCGAAGTCGGCAAAGTGCTGATCCTGCGCGACCGCACGGAGCTCCATACCGTCCTGCGTGACCGGGACGGCGCCGTGGACGTGACACAGGCCCTCCGCGCCCAGGCCCACGAGTTCGCCAACAAACTGCACGTCATTTCCGGGCTGCTGGAGCTCGGAAAGCAGGACAAGGCCATCGAATACCTGGGCCGCAGCCACAACGACGCCGTGTTCGCGAACCGGCCGCTGGCGCCCGGAATCACCGATCACGGGGTCCAGGCCCTGCTGATCGCCAAGTCCACGGTCTGCGCCGAGCGCGGCATCGAAATCATCGTCAGCCCGGATTCGCTGTGTTCCGCCGACGACTCCGGAGACGTCATCACGGTGCTGGGCAACCTGATCGACAACGCTGTGGACGCTGCGGGCTACGACAGCACTGTTGCCATCCGGCTGGGCGAAAGCGCCGACGGCGGCCGGACCATCGTGGTGGAGGACGACGGGCCCGGCGTCCCGGTTCCTGAACGCGCTAAAGTGTTCGAGCCCGGCGTGACCAGCAAAGAGGCCGAGGGAATCAACAGCCGCGGGTTTGGGCTGGCCCTGGTCCAGCGGATTGCCCTTCGGCGCGGAGGCCGCGCGGCGGTATCCTCATCGGCGTTGGGCGGAGCCTGCTTCTCGGTAGTGCTCAGGACAAAAGAGGCGGAACTACAGAAGCAATGAGCGCCATACGCACCCTCATCATTGACGATGACGTAGCAGTGGCCGGGATCCATCACGGGTTCCTGCTGGCACGCGGCGGATTCGACGTCGTGGCCATGGCCCACACCGGGCAACAGGGCATCGATCTGGCCGTCGAGCTGGGGCCGGAGCTGGTGTTGCTGGACATCCATCTGCCGGACATGTCCGGCCTGGACGTCCTGCAGCGGCTGCGCGCGCGCCGGCGGCCGGTGGATGTCCTCGTGATAACCGCGTCCCGGGAGCTTGACACGGTTCGGGGCGCGATGGCCGGCGGGGTGCTGCACTACCTGGTCAAGCCCTTCTCCTCGCAGGCATTGAACGAACGGCTCGACGAGTACGTCATGCTGCGGGACGATCTGGCCTCCGGCGGCGCCGGACCCCTGGACCAGGCAAGCATCGACCGGCTGGTGGCTCCCGCCCGCCGGTCCGCGGTGGCGGAAACCCCGGCGGGCCAATCTGCCCAGCCGGAACCGAGCCAGGCTGCCCCGCGGCTGCCCAAGGGACTGTCGCGCCCCACCCTGGACGCGGTCGTCGAGGCACTGAAGGCCAGTCCCGAGGACGTCTCCGCGGCCGGTCTGGCGCTGCAACTGGGCCTGTCCCGGGTCAGTGCCCGCCGATACCTCGAGTACCTCGTGGTTCACGGCCATGCCCGGCTGACGCCCCGCTACGGAGCCGCGGGCCGGCCGGAGAACCGCTACCTATGGCGGCGCTGAGGATGTGCTGGTCAGGACCCGACGCGGCCCGCGCGGCGCAGAGTGGACGCGGCGTGCTTGAGGATGGGCCCGTCGACCATCTTGCCCTTGAACTGGAAGACGCCCGAGCCTGCCGCGGAGGCTGCATCGAGCAGCTCGGCGGCCGCTGAGACGTCGGCCTCTGTGGGTGCGTAGGCTTCGCGGACCACCGCCACCTGGTCCGGGTGGATGCAGGCTTTCGAAGAGAATCCGGACGCCACCGCGTCACCGGCCTCGAGGGCCAGCCCGGCCAGATCCGGGATGTTGACGTAAACGGCGTCGATCGCGTCCTTGCCAAAGGCGCCGGCGGCCAGCAGCACGCTGGAACGGGCGTGCAGCGCGACGGCCCGGTAGCTGCCGTCCTCCGATCGGCTGGAAGTTCCGCCGAGCGACGCCAGCAGGTCCTCCGCGCCCCACATCAGGGCCACCACATTGGGCTCGGCGGCGATGGCGGCGGCGTTCAGGACGCCGGCGGCCGTCTCGCACAGGGCAATCACGCTGTAGCCCTCGAGCTCCTTCAGCTGGGCCGCGCTCTCCGCCTTGGCCAGCATGATGTGCCGGTACGGCGTGTGCTTGAGGCAGTGCAGGTCCTTCTCGAACTCGTCCGTGCCCGCGGGGTTGACCCGGACGATCGTGCGGCTGGGATCCAGTTCCGGGACGTCGCCGGTGGCGCCGAGTTGGGCGAGGATGGCGCCGCGGGCCCGCTGCTTGTCGGCGGGGGCGACGGCGTCCTCGAGGTCAACGATCACGGTATCGGAGCGTTCGGCGGCTTTCTGGTACCGCTCGGGGCGGTCGGCGGGGCAGAACAGCAGGGCAGGACCCATCAGGAAACTCATGTTTCTATTCTCCCCTTTTGCGCGGCGTCCAGCTCGGCAGCGGCGTGGGCCTCGCGTGTCCACATCAGGCAGCTGCGGGCGGCGAGCGCCACAACGTCGCCGTGCTGGTTCCGCCCGGTGTGCGCCATGGTGACAATGCCCTGGCCGGGGCGGGACGCGGACAGCCTCTTCCCGGTCACCACGGTCTCCGTGTACAGGGTGTCCCCGTGGTACAGCGGGTGCGGAAAGGACACATCCGTCAGGCCCAGCTGGGCGATGATGGTGCCCTGGGTCAGCTGCGGCACGGACTGGCCCACCACGGTGGCAAGGGTGAACATCGAATTCATCAGCCGCTGGCCAAACGGCTGCCCGGCGCTCCAGGCCGCGTCGAGGTGCAGGGCCTGGGTGTTCATGGTCATGGTGGTGAACAGGACGTTATCCGTCTCCGTGACCGTCCGGCCCGGCCGGTGGGCGTAGACCACGCCCTCCTCCAGCTCATCGAAATAGAGGCCGCGCTGCTCGATCACCCGGGGGGTGCCGGCAACGGGGCTTGAAGAGGATCGGTCTGCGTCACTCATACGGTCAATTCCTGGTCTTCCTCAAAGAGTTCGGCTCCGGTGGCCGCCACCACGTCCTCCACGGATACGCTCGGCGCCAGCTCCCGCAGCACCAGCCGGGACTTCCCGCCCTCGGTCACGACGTCGATCACGGCGAGGTCGGTGATGATCCGGTCCACGCAGCCCTTGCCGGTCAACGGCAGCGTGCAGGCTTCCACAATTTTCGGTTTGCCGTTGCGGTCCACGTGATCCATCATCACGATCACCTTCTTGGCCCCGAACACCAGGTCCATGGCGCCGCCCATGCCCTTGACCATCTTGCCCGGGATCATCCAGTTGGCGAGGTCGCCGTTGGCGGCGACCTCCATGGCGCCGAGCACGGCCACATCGACGTGGCCGCCCCGGATCATGCCGAAGGAGGCGGCGGAATCGAAGAACGCCGCACCCTTGTTGACCGTGACGGTTTCCTTGCCGGCATTGATCAGGTCCGGATCGACCTCGCCCTCGGCCGGGTACGGCCCGACCCCCAGGATGCCGTTCTCCGAATGCAGCACCACCTCGACGCCGGCGGGAATGTAGTTGGGTATCAGCGTCGGCATGCCGATGCCGAGGTTGACGTACTGGCCGTTGTGCAGTTCCTGCGCCACCCGGGCCGCGAGTTCATTGCGGGTCCAGCCCTTGCCCTCCACACCGGCGGGGTGTTCGAGCGCGGAGCGCCGGTATTCGTGGCGCACGGCCTCGGGACGGGGCGGGGCCTCTGGGGTTTTGTTCGTTTCCACGGCTATGCTCCTGCCTGCTCCGGCGACTGTTTTGGTGCGCCGGAGGCGCCGGTGGCCACCGCAACTGTCCGCTTCTCAATGCGTTTCTCGCCCTGCGGGGCCAGCACCACGCGCTGGACGAAGATGCCCGGAACGTGAACGTGCTCCGGGTCCAGCTCCCCCGGCTGCACGAGTTCTTCAACCTCGGCGATGGTGATCTTCCCTGCCATGGCGCACAGCGGGTTGAAATTCATGGCCGTGGCGTGGAAGACGAGGTTGCCGTGGCGGTCACCCTTCCAGGCGTGCACGAGGCCGAAGTCGGGCGTCAGTGACTCTTCCAGCACGTAGTCGGCGCCGTGGAAGCTGCGGACTTCCTTCGGGGCGGAGGCGATCGCGATGTTGCCCTCGGCGTCGTACTTCTGCGGCAGGCCGCCGTCGGACACCTGGGTGCCGACGCCGGCGGGGGTGTAGAACGCGGGAATGCCCGCGCCGCCGGCGCGCAGCTTTTCGGCCAGCGTGCCCTGCGGGGTGAGGACCACTTCCAGCTCGCCGGCAAGGTATTGCCGGGCGAACTCCTTGTTCTCCCCCACGTAGGAGCTGATGGTGCGCCGGATCCGGCCGTCCTTGAGCAGGATCCCGAGCCCCCAGTCATCGACGCCGCAGTTGTTGCTGACGGTTTCCAGATCCGTGGCACCCCGCTCGTGCAGGGCCTCGATAAGGGTCACGGGGATGCCGCACAGCCCGAACCCGCCCACGGCGAGGGAGGCGCCGTCGTGAATGTCCGCCACAGCTTCCGCAGCGCTGGCAACAACTTTGTTGATCATCGGGGATCCTTCCGGCCGGCTACAGTCCCAGTTCGCGGGCGATCAGCATCAGCTGGACCTCCGTGGTGCCTTCACCGACTTCAAGGATCTTGGAGTCGCGGTAGTGGCGTGCCACGGTGAATTCGTTGATGAAGCCATAGCCGCCGAACACCTGGGTGGCGTCCCGCGCGTTGTCCATGGCTGCCTCGCCTGCGACCATCTTAGCGATGGCCGCCTGCGTCTTGAACGGCTTGCCGGCAAGCATCCGGGAGGCCGCATCGTAGTAGGCCAGGCGGGCCGTGTGGGCGCGCGCTTCCATCCGGGCGATCTTGAACGCGATGGCCTGGTACTTGCCGATGTTTTGGCCGAACGCGCTGCGTTCCTTGGCGTATTTCACCGACAGGTCCACGCAGCCCTGGGCCGCGCCGACGGCCAGTGCCGCGATCGCGATCCGGCCCTCGTCCAGGATCGAGAGGAAGTTGGCGTAGCCGCGGCCCTGGGTGCCGAGCAGGTTTTCCTCGGGGACGTGGACGTTGTTCAGCGTCAGCGGGTGGGTGTCCGAGGCGTTCCAGCCGACCTTGTTGTAGGCCTTCTCCGCCTTGAAGCCAGGGGTGTTGGTGGGCACCAGGATCGTGGAGATTTCCTTCTTGATGCTGCCGTCCGCCCGTTCTTCCTGGCCGGTGACGGCTGTGACGGTGACGAGCTTGGTGATGTCCGTGCCGGAGTTGGTGATGAACTCCTTGTTGCCGTTGATGACCCACTCTCCGCCGCCCAGTTTGGCGGTGGTCTTCGTGCCGCCGGCGTCCGAGCCGGCTTCGGGCTCGGTCAGGCCGAAGCCGGCGAGGGCCTTGCCGGAGGCCAGCAGCGGCAGCCATTCCTGCTTCTGCGCCTCGTTGCCGAAGCGGTGGATCGGCATCGCGCCGAGGGAGACGCCGGCCTCGAGGGTGATCGCGACGGACTGGTCCACCCGGCCGAGCTGTTCCAGGGCCAGGGCCAGGGCGAAGTAGTCCCCGCCCATGCCGCCGAACTCTTCCGGGAACGGCAGGCCGAACAGGCCCATGTCCGCCATCTGGGAGACGACTTCGTAGGGGAAGCTGTGCTCTTCGTCGTGCTTGGCGGAGACCGGGGCCACCACTTCGTCGGCGAATTCGCGGACGGTGTCGCTGAGGATCTGGTAGTCCTCGCTGAGTTCAAAATCTGCCATGGGAGTGACTCCTGTTTCTGAGGTACATCTGTGGTCTGTTGAAAGTGTTGTTGCGCTGGGTCGAAAAAGCCGTGTTCAAAAAGTCGGGTTCAGCGGCGGGTGGTGATTCCGCCTGCGTCACTACGGTGCGTTCATTCGGCCGCGCCCATCGCGATGACGGCTTCCTCGATCGTGTCCTCGGCTTTCGAAGGTGCCGCCGGGACAGCGGGATGGATCGTCGCCAGCACCTGGTCTGCCCTGACGAGGTCGCCGGAGCCGACGCTGATGTGGACGGTTCCGTCGAGGGGCGCCACCAGCTGGTGCTCCATCTTCATGGCTTCCACCGAGACAAGGACCTGGCCGGCCTCCACGGTGTCACCGTTGCTGACCGATACCGACACCACGGTGCCGGGCATCGGCGAGCGCACCGCCGGATCGGCGGCGCCTTCCTCGCGTTCGATCGCGGCCAGCACCCGGATTAGCCGGGTCTCCCGGGTGAGCACCTCCAGGCGGCAGGACCAGCCCTCGTTGCCGAGGAAGAGCTCCGTGGGCGCCGGGTTGTCCTGGCCTGGGCGGACGGGTCCCTTTGACACAGCCACGAGCGAATAATCCCGGGCCTCGCCGCCGAGAGTCACCTCTGCGTGGTTGCGTTTGGGGAAGCGAAGTGACGCCGTGCGCTGCGGCCCGCCGTCGACCGCCACTGTCGCGGTGCCCTCCCCCACGGCGCCGGACACCTCAACCGTGACGACACCGCCGTCGGGCGTGCCAAGGCTGATCCGCCGTGGGGCGCGGGCACCAAGCCTCCAACCGTCCCGGAGCTCCCACGGGCCCTTCCCCGGGACCTGCGCATCATGCTCCTGCGCGGCAGCGGCGTAGACGGCAGCGGCAGCCACCTCGAAGTCGCCCACACGCCGGAACGAGAACTCCGGCATCTTGCGTTCGATCAGGCCCGTGTCGAGCCGCCCGGCCCGGACGTCGGCGTCGTTGATCAGCAGCCGCAGGTACTCGACGTTCGTGTCGATGCCCAGCGCCGTGTAGCCGGCGAGCGCCCGGTCCAGGGTGTCGAGGGCCTCGGTGCGGTCCTGGCCCCACGCGATGACCTTGGAGATCATCGGGTCGTAGCTGGAGGAGATTTCCAGGTCCTCCAGCAGGGCCGAATCGACCCGGACTTTGCCATCTGTGTCACCGGAGACTTCGTCCAGCAGCAGGACCTTGCCCGTGGACGGCAGGAAGTTCTTCTCCGGGACTTCCGCGTAGACGCGTGCCTCCACCGAGTGGCCGGTGAGGACGACGTCGGCCTGGGTGACCGTGAGTTCCTCGCCGGCGGCGATGCGGACCTGCCATTCAACGAGGTCGATGCCCGTGACCATCTCGGTGACGGGGTGTTCGACCTGCAGGCGGGTGTTCATCTCCATGAAGAAGAACTCCTCCGGGGCGTTGTCCGAAACCAGGAATTCCACCGTGCCGGCGCCGGAGTAGTTGACGCTGCGCGCTGCCTGGCAGGCGGCCTCGCCGAGACGGGCCCGGATTGCCGCGCCGTCGGGCAGGGACTCCAGCAGCGGGGACGGGGCTTCCTCGATGACCTTCTGGTGGCGGCGCTGCAGCGAGCATTCGCGCTCCCCGAGGTGGATGACGTTGCCGTGGTTGTCGGCGAGGATCTGGACCTCGATGTGGCGCGGGGTGAGCACGAGCCGTTCCAGGAAAAGGGTGTCGTCGCCGAAGGCGCTGGCCGCGACCCGGCGGGCGGTGGTCAGGGTGGCTTCGAGGTCCTCGGCGCGTTCGACAATGTGCATGCCCTTGCCGCCGCCGCCGGCGGAAGGCTTGATCAGCAGCGGGAAGCCGACGCCGGCCGCTGCCTTGATCAGCTGGGCGTCCGTCATGCCGGGTTCGGCGATGCCCGGGACCACCGGGACGCCATAGCCGGTGACGTGGTTTTTGGAGCGGATCTTGTCGCCCATGACGTTCAGGGAATCGACGCCGGGGCCGATGAACGTGATGCCGGCAGCCTCCAGGGCGCGGGCGAAGTCGACGTTCTCGCTCAGGAAGCCGTAGCCCGGGTGGACGGCCTCGGCGCCGGTGTCGCGGCAGGCCTTCAGGATGGCCTCGATCTTCAGGTAGCTCTCGGCGGCGGCAGCCGGGCCGATCCGCACCGCGACGTCGGCTTCTTTCACGTGCCGGGCGCCGGCGTCGGCGTCGGAATAGACGGCGACCGAACGGATCCCCAGGGCGCGCAGGGTCCGGATGACGCGGCAGGCGATCTCGCCGCGGTTGGCGACGAGCACGGTGCCGAACAGCGGAGTGCCGGAGGTGGGGGTGGCTGGAGGAGTGGCCACGGAAGGGGTGGCAGGCGAAGAGATGGTCATTGCTGGCTCACATCCGGAACAGGCCGAAGGAGGTCTCCGGCAGCGGGGTGCGGGAGACGACGTCGAGCGCCAGTCCCAGGACGGTGCGGGTGTCCGCGGGGTCGATCACGCCGTCGTCCCAGAGGCGGGCGGTGGAGTAATAGGGGCTGCCCTGGTCCTCGTACTGGGCCTTGATCGGGGCTTTGAAGGCTTCCTCGTCCGCGGCGGACCATTCCTCGCCGCGGGCCTCGTACTGGTCCCGCTTCACGGTGGCGAGCACGCTGGAGGCCTGGTTGCCGCCCATCACCGAGATCCGCGACGCGGGCCACATCCACAGGAAGCGCGGCGAGTAGGCCCGCCCGCACATCGAGTAGTTGCCGGCGCCGAAGGACCCGCCGATCACGACGGTCAGCTTGGGGACCCGGGCGGTCGCGACGGCGGTGACCATCTTGGCGCCGTTCTTGGCGATGCCGCCCTGCTCGTAGTCTTTGCCGACCATGAAGCCGGAGAGGTTTTGCAGGAAGATCAGCGGGATTCCGCGCTGGTCGCACAGTTCGATGAAGTGCGCGCCCTTGAGGGAGGATTCGCTGAACAGCACGCCGTTGTTGGCCACGATGCCCACCGGGTGGCCGTGCAGCTTGGCGAAGCCCGTCACCAGGGTGGTGCCGTAATTCTTCTTGAACTCGTGGAACCGGCTGCCGTCCACCAGCCGGGCGATGACCTCACGCACGTCGTACTGGGCGTTGACGTCCGTGGGAACGGCGCCGTAGAGCTCATCCGGGTCGGCAACGGGTTCGACGGCTGTGTCCACGTCCCAGACCGGCGCGGAAGGCTTCGGCAGGGTGGAGACGATGTCGCGGACGATCTGGAGGGCATGCTCATCGTTCTCGGCCAGGTGGTCCGTGACCCCGGAAATTTTCGAGTGCACGTCGCCGCCGCCAAGTTCCTCCGCCGTGACGATTTCGCCGATCGCGGCCTTCACCAGCGGCGGGCCGCCCAGGAAGATGGTGCCCTGGTTGCGGACAATCACGGTCTCGTCGCTCATCGCGGGAACGTACGCGCCGCCGGCGGTGCAGGAGCCCATCACGGAGGCGATCTGCGGGATCTTTGCCGCGGACATCTTCGCCTGGTTGAAGAAGATCCGGCCGAAGTGTTCCTTGTCCGGGAAGACCTCGTCCTGCTTGGGCAGGAACGCGCCGCCGGAGTCCACGAGGTAGATGCAGGGCAGCCGGTTCTCCAGCGCGATTTCCTGCGCCCGGAGATGCTTCTTCACCGTCATCGGATAGTAGGTGCCGCCCTTGACCGTGGCGTCGTTGGAAATGACCAGCACCTGCCGGCCGTGCACCAGGCCGATCCCGGCGATGACGCCGGCTCCGGGCGAGTCGCCGTCGTACATGCCGTCCGCCGCGAGCGGGGCGATCTCCAGGAAGGGGCTGCCGTCATCGAGCAGCCGGTCGATGCGTTCGCGCGGCAGGAGTTTGCCGCGGGCCACGTGGCGTTCCCGGGACTTTGCCGGCCCGCCCAGCGCGGCTGTGGCGAGCCGTTCCCTCAACTCGCCGGCCAGCCCCAGCTGGGCCTCCCGGTTCGCGGCATAGGCTGTGCTCATCGCATCCACCCGGCTGGCGATTGTCTCCATTGACTGCTTCCGTTCCCTGACCTGCGCGCCGGACCGGCAGCTCAGGCCGCCCGGCTATTTCGGTTAGTACCGCATAACTGAGATTTAGGTTAGTCTCTATTAACTGTGATGTCCAACACAGGGATCATTTTGCAACGAGGGGATGCGCCGGTGACCGAGCCCAGCCAGACCGCCCAGCTTCCGTCAGCCCAGGCAGCCTCGACGCAGGCAGCCTCGACCCAAGCAGCCTCGACACAGCGCAGCCAGGCCAAGGCGAACAGGCGGCAGGCCTTGTTGTCCGCCGCCGCTGCGCTCTTTGCCCTGGAGGGCTTCAACCGCGTTTCCCTGGAGGATCTCGGGGCCGCGGCCGGAGTCAGCGGACCGGCGGTTTACCGCCACTTTGCCGGGAAACAGGCCGTCCTCGGCGCCCTGCTGCTCAGTGTCAGCCAGGACCTGCTCGACGGYGGCCGCAAGGTGGTGGCCGATGCCGACGGCGACCTGGCGGCGCTGGGCGGCCTGGTGCAGTTCCATGTGGACTTTGCCCTGAGCAATCCGGACGTTATCCGGGTCCAGGACCAGGACTTCAGCAACCTGGCCGGCGAGGACCAGGCCGAGGTCCGCACGCTCCAGCGCAGCTACGTTGAACTCTGGGTGGACGTGCTGGCCGGACTGCACAAGGGCACGGAGGCCGCCGAACTGCGGATGCGGGCGCACGCCACGTTCGGCCTGATCAACTCGACCCCGCACTCGGTGCGCAGCCACGGGCGCCGGATCGGCGTCCGCCGGGCCAGGCCGTTGCTGGAAAGCATGGCGCTGGCCGCGCTCCTGGCACCGGCCGCGCCCGAGCCGCTCGGCTAAGCACCCCCACCGCGCAACGCACTCCACGTATCCACCGCGCATGACGGGGGCACTTTGGCGCGGACACGCCGTGAACCAGGGCCCCGCCGTCGAAGATTGCCCTCAAAGTGCCCCCGGACGGCAAACGGCCGGGCACCCATCAGGTGGATGGATGCCCGGCCGCTGACCTGGCGTGCCTAGACCATCGCGAGGACCATGCCCGGATCGGCCAGCATGGTGCCGAGGTCCTGGAGGAACCGTGAGCCCTGCTCGCCGTCGACCAGGCGGTGGTCGAAGGAGAGGCTCAGCGTCATGACCTGGCGCAGGGCGACCTCGTCCTTGTACTCCCACGGCATCTTCCGGACCGCGCCGAGGGCCAGGATGGCGGCCTCGCCCGGGTTCAGGATGGGCGTGCCGGCGTCAATGCCGAAGACGCCGATGTTCGTGATGGAGATCGTGCCGCCGGAGAGCGCCTCAGGGCTGGTCTTCCCGGCCCGGGCAGTGTCCGTCAGTTCCGTCAGGGCGGTGGAGAGATCCATGAGGGACATCCGGTCCGCGTCCTTGATGTTCGGAACCGTCAGCCCCCGGGGGGTCGCGGCCGCAATACCCAGGTTCACATAGTTGAACTGGACGATCTCCTGGTTGGCCTCGTCCCACCGGGCGTTGAGCGTCGGGTGGTTGCGCAACGCAATCAGCACCRCCTTGGAAACGAGGGTCAGCGGAGTGAGCTTGTACCCGGCGAACGCGCGGCTGGCCTTGAGCCGTGCCAGCAACTCCATGGTGGGCGTAACGTCGACGGTCAGGAACTCGGTGACGTGCGGTGCGGTGAAGGCACTGGCCACCATTGCGGCGGCCGTGAACTTCCGCACGCCCTTGATCGGCGTGCGGGTCTCCCGCTCGCCCCCCGCCTGGACAAACCCAGCGGCCTGCGCCCCAACTGACTGCGCAGGCGCGCCGGCGGGTGCCTGGGCGGCCGCGGGAAGGTCCCCGCCGCCGACGAAGTTCAGCACGTCGTTCCGGGTGATCAGCCCGTGCTCCCCCGTACCTGTTATAGCTTCGAGGTCGACGCCGAGATCCTTGGCCAGCTTGCGCACCGGCGGTGTGGACCGCGGGCGCTCACCCGGCGCGGCGGCGGCCGGCTGGGTTTCGACCGGCTTAGCAGCACGGACGGGTGCCACCGGCTCAGCTGCGCGGACCGGTGCCACCGGCTCGGCGGCGACGGAAGAGGCCGGGGCCGCGAAAGTGCGGGTGCGCCGGGCGGGCCGGCCCGAGGCTTCGAGGACGGCGCCGTAGCCCACGAGGTTCGGCTCACGCTTAGCGGCTGCGGCCCCGTCCGCGCCGGAACCGCCGGCGCCGTCGTCCTCAATCTCGAAGGAGACGATCGGCTTCCCGACCTCCACCACGGTGCCGGGCTGTTCGTGCAGGACCGCGACGACGCCGGCAAACGGCGAGGGCAGTTCGACGACGGCCTTGGCCGTCTCCACCTCGGCGATGATCTGGTTGAGGGTGACGGTATCCCCGACGGCGACCTTCCAGGCGACGATTTCCGATTCCGTCAGTCCTTCGCCGAGGTCCGGGAGCCTGAATTCCTTGATCATAGTGGCGCTCATCCTTCCAGCCCGCTGAGGGAGTTGGGGCGGCCGAGGGCACGGTCGACGCCGTCGAGAATCCTGTCAAGGCCCGGCAGGTGGTGCATTTCCAGCTTGGAGTACGGGTACGGAACGTCGAAGCCGGTCACGCGGACGGGCGCGGCTTCGAGGTGGAAGAAGCAGCGCTCGGTGATGCTAGCGGCGACTTCGGCGCCGAGGCCGCCGGACTGGCTCGCCTCGTGCGTGATGACCAGCCGGCCGGTCTTGCGGACCGAGGCCTCCAGGGTGGCGAAGTCCAGTGGTGCCAGCGAGCGGAGGTCGATGACCTCAACCGAGATGCCTTCGTCGGCGGCCGCCAGGGCGGCGTCGCGGGCGGTCTTGACCAGCGGGCCGTAGGCCACGAGGGTGACGTCCCTGCCCTCGGTGACCACGCGGGCCTTTTCCATGGACAGGGCAGTGCTGAGGTCGACGGTCTCGTCCACCTCGCCCTTGTCGTGGTACCGCCGCTTGGGCTCGAAGTACAGGACGGGATCATCGGAGGCGATGGCCTGCTGGATCATGGTGTAGGCGTCCTGGGGGTTGGACACGCTGATCACGCGCAGCCCCGAGGTGTGGGTGAAGTAGGCCTCGGGCGATTCCGAGTGGTGCTCCGGGGAGCCGATGCCGCCGCCGAACGGGACGCGGATGGTGATGGGCATCTTGACGGCGCCCTGGGTGCGGTAGTGCATCTTCGCGACCTGGCTGACGATCTGGTCGAACGCCGGGTAGATGAACCCGTCGAACTGGATCTCCACTACCGGGCGGTAGCCTCGGTATGCCAGGCCGACGGCGGTGCCCATGATGCCCGACTCGGCGAGCGGGGTGTCCACGACGCGGTGTTTCCCAAAGTCTTTCTGCAGCCCGTCCGTGACCCGGAAGACACCGCCAAGGGCGCCGATATCCTCCCCCATCAGGACCACCTTGGGATCGTTTTCGAGGGACTTGCGCAGGCCCGAATTGATGGCTCGGGCAAAGGTCATCTGCGTCATCAGCGTGCACCTTCTTCAGAAGCGGCTTCTGCGGGATCGCCGAAGGAAGCCAGGTAACGGGAGTATTGCTCCTGCTGGCGGTCCAGCCAGGAGTTAGGCGTGCTGTACACGTGCTTGAAGATATCCAGCGGCTGCGGCTCGGGCATGTTGATGGTGCCGGCCCGGAGTTCCTTGGCCACGGCGTCGGCTTCCGCGGCGACGGCGGCCTCGAGGTCCGCGGTCAGCAGTCCCTTGCGCTCCAGCAGCGATTTCATCCGGCTGATCGGGTCCTTGGCGGCCCAATCCTCGAGCTCGTTGGCATCACGGTAGCGGGTGGGGTCATCCGCCGTCGTGTGCGGGCCCATCCGGTAGGTCACGGCCTCGATGAAGGTGGGGCCGCCGCCGCGCCGGGCGCGGTCAAGGGCAATGCGGGTGGCTGCCATGACGGCGAGGACATCGTTGCCATCGACCCTCATGCTGGGGATGCCAAAGCCTGAGGCACGGTCCGCAAGCTGGATGTGGGACTGCAGCCGGACCGGCTCGGAGATGGCCCAGTGGTTGTTCTGGCAGAAGAAGACGACCGGTGCCTGGAAGCTCGCGGCGAAGACCATGGCTTCGTTGACGTCGCCTTCGCTCGTGGCGCCGTCGCCGAAGTAGGCCACGGCGACGCAGTCGGCGCCGTCGTTCTGGATGCCCATGGCGTAGCCCGTGGCGTGCAGGCTCTGCGCACCGATGATGATCTGCTGGGTGGCAACGTTGACGGTGAACGGGTCCCAGCCGGCGGAGGCGTTGCCCCGCCAGGCGCGGACGAGGTCCTCCGGCTTCACTCCCCGGCAGTAGGCGACGCCGTTGTCGCGGTAGCTCGGGAAGACAAAGTCGTCTTCGCGCAGTGCGCGGGCCGAGCCGATCTGGGATGCTTCCTGGCCGAGCAGCGGGGGCCAGAGTGCCAATTCGCCCTGCCGCTGGAGGGCAGTGGCTTCAGCATCGATCCGGCGGATGACCACCATGTCCTCATAGAGCGAGCAAAGCTGCTCGTCGCTGACGTCCTGGAGCCAGGAATCGAACTCCGGATGGCTGATGCGCTCGCCCGCCGGAGTGATGAGCTGGACGAGATCGCCGCCCGTCCGCCTCGTTGAATCTTCACTGTTTCCGGGGCCCCCGGCGGCAATGCCGCCCTTGCCCGCGTCGTCGGTAAACACTGTTGTCCGCACCTTCTGACGTCGTCTGACCGGAACTCGCAGGACTCGTGATCCCACGGCGCGCCAGCCGCCCGGGCGCCGTTGCCCCGGATATTTGTGACCCTACTCACAATGCTCATCGGGTACAACCGCCCGTAATAATGTTGAGCATTATGCACTGTTTGACACTCCCCAACCGTGCTAATCTTGCGCATTATGCAACCCTTGGATGGCACTGACACCCGCCTGCTTTCAGCCATGGCGCGGGATCCCCGGCGGACCGTGGTTGCCCTCGCCCAGAAGCTGGGACTCTCGCGCAACACGGTGCAGGCCAGGATGGCCCAGCTGGAGAAGAAGCACGTGTTCCTCTCCTTTGAGCGGCGGATCAATCCGGTGTCCCTGGGGTACCCGCTGATGGCTTTCATCTCCGTCCACGTCCAGCAACAGAAGCTCGGACCACTCGCCGTGGAGCTCGCCGGGATTCCGGAAATCCTAGAGGGCTACGGGCTGACGGGCTCGGCCGATCTGCTCCTGCGGGTGGTGGCGCTCGACGCCGAGGACCTCTTCCGGATCAACGGCAAGATCCTGGCCTGCGACGGCGTGGACCGGACCGATACCGCTCTGGCGATGGGCGAGCTGATCCCGTTCCGGATCCAGCCCCTGCTGGAGCGCGGATCCGCAGATAACTGATCTCCTTTGCATCTGTGCCGTGGGCGGCCGCGGCGCTAGGCTGTGTCCGTTGGGCCCCCCTGAGTCCTTGGGTCCGCGCACGCGGCCCAGTGCAACAGGCAGTGGCTTGTCTGGACTGCCGGAAAGGCTTGAACCGTGAGCAGTCCCGAGGAACCGCACCGCCCGGTACCGCCGCAGCCCGGGCATGAGCCTGCAGCCGGCCACCCGGCGCCCGGTCAGGCCCCCGTTCCGTACTATGCGGCCCCACCCGGGCCACCCGCCAACGGCGCGGCACCCGACTACCCGCCACCCAACAACCCGCCACCTGAGAATGGCGCGCCAGCCAACTACCCGCCACCCGCGAACGGCGCACCACCCAACTACCTGCCACCTGCGAACGGCGCACCTACGAACTACGGAGGGCCGGGGCAGCCGCCGCCATACTACGGCGGCCCGGCCCAGCCGCCCCCGAAAAAGAGCCGCAAGGCCCTGTGGATCGTGCTCGGGATCGTCGGCGGTGTCCTCCTGCTGGTAGCGGCCGGCGTCGTCATCCTCCTCAGCTTTGTGGGCGGAGCCACCAATCAGGCCCGGGGCGTCGCGGACGAATTCACGAAGCTGATCATCGCCGGCGAGGTCAGCACCGCCTACGAGAAGTACCTGGATCCGGCCCTCATGCAGAAGATTTCCCCGGAGGAGTTCGCCGCGGGGGTGCAAAGCCTGGAGCTGGACGGCAGCTGCAAACCAAACTTTTCAAGCCTCAACGTCAGCTCCAACAACGGCGCCAACGCGGCCGACGTCGCGGGATCGATCGACTGTGACACCAAGCATGTCGAGCTGGTCTACCGCTTCGAGGGCCGCGACGAGCTGAAGATGGTGAACATTCGGCTGCGACCGCAGCGCTGACCTCAGAAAACTTCCTCACAGCCGGCGCCCGGCCAACAGAGGAGCTCCCGTGCTGCGGCACGGGAGCTCCTGCCGTTGGGGCGGCCTTCCTAGTGGTTGGTGGCCTTTTCGGCACCCACACCGGTCAGGGAACGGACCTCCATTTCGGCCTGCTTGGTGGCGTCTTCCTTCCGCTTGTCCAGGACGGTGCCGAGCCAGCCGAGGAAGAACGCGAGCGGGATGGAGACAATGCCCGGATTGCTCAGCGGGAAGACCGCGAAGTTGGCGCCGGGGATCATCGACGTCTTGGCCCCGGACACCACCGGGGAGAGCGCAATCAGGATGATGGCCGCGGACAATCCGCCGTACATGCTCCACAAGGCTCCCTGGGTGGTGAACCGGCGCCAGAACAGCGAGTAGAGGATGGTCGGAAGATTGGCGGAGGCCGCCACGGCGAAGGCGAGCGCCACGAGGAACGCGACATTCTGTCCGTTGGCGAAGATGCCGCCCGCGATGGCCAGCAGGCCGATCACCACCACGGTGCGGCGGGCGACCTTGACCTCGGTGCCGGCGTCGGCCTTGCCCTTGGCGATCACGCTGGCGTAGATGTCGTGCGCGAAGGATGCCGCCGCGGTAATGGTGAGGCCGGCGACGACGGCCAGGATCGTGGCGAAGGCCACCGCGGAGATGAAGCCGAGCAACAACGGTCCGCCCAGGTGGAAGGCGAGCAACGGCGCGGCCGAGTTGACGCCGCCCGGGGCAGCCTTGATGGTGTCAGCACCCACCAGTGCAGCTGCGCCGTATCCCAGGACCAGGGTGAACAGGTAGAAGATGCCGATGAGCCAGATGGACCACACGACCGACTTGCGGGCTTCCTTTGCTGTCGGCACCGTGTAGAAGCGCATGAGCACGTGCGGCAGGGCCGCGGTGCCGAGCACGAGGGCCAGGCCGAGGGACAGGAAGTCGATCTTGGAAGTCTCGGTCTTGCCGTACTGCAGTCCCGGGTTGAGCATGTTCGGGTTCTTTGAGGTCTCCACTGCGCCGCCGAGCAGGTCGGAGAGGTTGAAGCCATAAATCGCGAGGACCCAGAACGTCATGACGGCGGCGCCGGCAATCAGGAGCATGGCCTTGATGATCTGGACCCAGGTGGTGCCCTTCATCCCGCCGATCAGCACATACATGATCATCAGGGCGCCGACCACGATGATCACCAGGGCTTGTCCGCCCCAATCGCTGATGCCCAGGAGCAGGGAGATAAGGCTGCCGGCACCGGCCATCTGCGCCAGCAGGTAGAAGAAGCAGACTGCCAGCGTGGAGATGGCGGCCGCGATGCGCACGGGGCGCTGCTTGAGCCGGAAGGACAGGACATCGGCCATGGTGAACTTGCCGGTGTTGCGCAGCAGTTCGGCGACCAGCAGCAGGGCCACGAGCCAGGCCACGAGGAAGCCGATGGAGTACATGAAGCCGTCGTAGCCGTTGATGGCGATGGCGCCGGTGATGCCCAGGAAGGATGCCGCGGAGAGGTAGTCGCCTGCGATCGCCGTGCCGTTCTGCGGGCCCGTAAAGGAGCGCCCGGCAGCGTAGTAGTCGGCCGCCGTCTTGTTGTTGCGGCTGGCCTTGATCACTATCACCATGGTGATCGCGACGAAGAGGGCGAAGATGCCCATGTTCAGCAGGGTGGTGTCTTTGAGGTCGGCGACATTGACCGCGGGAACCATGAGTGTCATTTTGTTGTCCCCCCTACCGGGTTGCCGTGCTTGTCGAATTCGTGGCCTTCGATTTCCTGGCGGATTTCGGCGGCAATGGGGTCGAGCTTGCGGTTCGCGTAGCTGACGTACCATCCGGTGATGGCGAACGTGGAGACGAACTGCAGCAGGCCCAGGATCAGGCCGATGTTGATGTTGCCCCAGACCTTGGTCGACATGAAGTCCACCGCGTAGTCGGCCAGCAGGACGTAGGCGAAGTACCAGAGCAGGAAGGCAATGGACAACGGGAAGACAAAGCTGCGGTGACGTTTGCGCAGTTCCTTGAACTGCTCCGTCGATTGGACTTCCTTGAAGTCCACGGCCGCCGCTGCGTCCGTTTCTTGGGCGTCGTGACCCATCGGTTCCTCCTCATTGAGACTGGTGAGCCCACACCGGCTGCCGTGGTCTCGCGGGACACCGCATACAACCCCTCAAGCCAATGTGACTGCAATCACTGTGTACGTTGGGGCCGGTGCGTTCCAGAACCTGCGCCACCTGCGTCGCCCAGCGGCGCCCATGCTGCGCCAAACGGCGCCCCCGGACGCCGAATGGAGCCGGCCGGCCCCGACGGTAGGCTGGCACCATGCCGGACTCTCCCCTGCTCACCGCCGCCGCAGTCGCGGTGATTGCCCTGGCGATCACTGCCGTCGTCGCCGTGGGGCTCAAGGTCCTCCGATCCTTCCGGGACCTCGGCACCGATGCGGAGCGGGCCACCTACCAGACGCTGCATGCCGCATCCCGTGCCGGCCAGCACCTGCGGACCGGCCTGAACCCGGCCGGCGCGGCCAAGGCCAGCAAGCAGTTACGCAGCCTCCTGGGCTGCGACGCCCTGGCCATCACCGATACAACCGGCGTGCTCGCGTGGGACGGCGCCGGCGAGGAGCTCAAGCCTGCCCTGATGGGACTCGCAGCCAAAGTGCTCGACGGCGGCCACCTCGCCGTGATTCCGGCGGGCGAACGCCAACTGCAAGCCGCAGGCGACGGCGGCCGGACGCTGACGCCGGAGGTGGAGCGCGCCGTCGTGATCGCCCCGATCAAAGCCGGCACCCGCGTGGTCGGCGTGGTCGCCGCCTTCGCACCCGCCGCCGGCGCCGGACTGGTCCGTGCCACCGGCGAGGTGGCCGACTGGGTGGCCACCCAGGTGGAACTCGCCGAACTCGATGCCTCCCGCACCCTCTTGATGGAGGCCGAAGTCCGGGCACTCCGCGCCCAGATCAGCCCGCACTTCATCTACAACTCGCTCAACGCGATCGCCTCCTTCATCAACACGGATCCAGTACGGGCGCGCGAGCTCGTGGTGGAGTTCGCCGACTTCACCCGCTACTCCTTCCGCCGCCACGGGGACTTCACCACCCTGGCCGAGGAGCTGCGCTGCATCGACCGCTACCTGCTCCTGGAACGGGCCCGGTTTGGCGACCGCGTGCAGGTGAGCCTGCGGATCGCCCCGGAGGTCCTGAGCACCGTGATCCCCTTCCTGAGCCTGCAGCCGCTGGTGGAAAACGCGGTCCGGCACGGGCTTGAAGCCAAAGAGGGGCCGGGCCACATCTCCATCACGGCGAACGACTCGGGCGCGTTCGCCGAGGTGACGATCGAGGACGACGGCGTGGGCATTGACCCGGAGCAGCTGCGCTCCGTCCTGGCCGGGCACAGCGACGGCGATCACGTGGGGCTCCGCAACGTCGACGCCCGCCTGCGGCAGGTTTACGGGGATGACAACGGCCTCGTGATCGAGACGGCACCGGGCGAAGGCACCCTGATCACGATGCGCGTCCCCAAGTCCCAGCCCCGGCACGACGCCTGAGCCGGGATGCCCGCGGCAGTACGCGGCAGTAGGCTAGGGCCCATGATTAACGTCCTCGTCGCCGACGACGAGCTCCCCGCCGTCGAGGAACTGGCCTTCCTGCTCGGCAGGGACGACCGGGTCGGCACCATCCACCGCGCCTCCTCGGGCACCCAGGCCCTGCGGGCGCTCGAGGCCGAAGAAGTCGACGCCGTCTTCCTCGACATCCACATGCCGGCGCTGTCCGGGCTGGACATTGCCCGGGTCATTTCCCGCAGCGCCCGGCCACCTGCCGTGGTCTTCGTGACCGCGGACGAGGACTGCGCGCTGGAGGCCTTCGAGCTCGCGGCCGTGGACTACCTCCTCAAGCCCGTGCGCGCCGAACGGCTGGCGAAATCGATCGGCCGCATCTGCGAGCTGCTCAAGGACGGTGCCCCGGCGCCGGAAATGATCACCGTGGACCTGGGCGGGACCACCAAGATGATCCGGCGCGACGACGTCACGTACGTCCAGGCGCAGGGCGACTATGCGCGGCTGCACACCGCGGAGGCGAGCTACCTCATCAGGGTTCCACTGGCCGACCTCGAGCAGCAGTGGGCCGACGCCGGGTTCCTCCGCGTCCACCGCTCCTACCTGACCGCGCTGAGCCACATCAGCCACATGAAGCTTGCCGCGGCGCGGCCCAGCGTCACCGTGGCCGGCGCCGAACTGCCGATCAGCCGCCGGCTCCTGCCCGCGGTCCGGGAAAAGCTCGAAGCCAGCCGTATCCGGCCGCAGGCATGACGCGGGTCCGGGTCACGGCCCCCCGGACCGTCAAGGCAGGCAGCGTCACATCGGGCAACGGCAGATCGGGAAGCGTCACACCAAACAGCTCCGCCCCGAAGAGTGCCGCCCCAAGCAATGCTGCACCGAACAGTGCCACATTGAACGGCGGGCGCTCCGCGGCGGCCCCGTACGAGGCGGCAGAGGAATCCGACGCCGGACAGTTGTTCGTCCGCTCCCTCATCCGGTCCCAGCTCCGCCTGGGCCTCGTGGTGGGCCTGGGTTTCCTGCTGATCCTGCTCGCCTTCCCGCTCCTGCTGGGGCTGGTCCCGGGTCTGGCGGACTCCACCATTGCCGGGCTGCCTTTCGACTGGGTCCTGCTGGGTGTCGGCATCTATCCCGTGATCGGTCTCAGCGCCTGGCTGTACGTGCGGACCGCTGCCAGGAATGAGGCCCGCTACCGGGACCTCGCCGGCGACAAGTGAGGGACAGCGGCAGGGGCCGGGTGAGCGGAACGTGAACCCCGTCGTCGGGGTGGCTGCGTTCGCCGCCGTCTCGCTCGCCACGGCCGTCATAGGTTTCTACGGGTTGCGGGTCTCCCGCACCACCGGGGACTTCTACGTGGCATCCCGGACTGTCAAGCCGTGGTGGAATGCCTCGGCGATCGGCGGCGAGTACCTCTCCGCCGCGAGTTTCCTGGGGGTCGCCGGGCTGATCCTGCTCTCCGGCACCGATGCTCTGTGGTACCCGGTGGGTTACACGGCCGGCTACCTGATGCTGCTCCTGTTCGTCGCTGCTCCCCTGCGGCGCTCCGGCGCCTACACGATTCCGGATTTCACCGAGGCACGCCTCGATTCGCGCGCCGTCCGCCGCGTCACGAGCCTGGTGGTGGTCCTGGTCGGCTGGCTCTACATCGTCCCCCAGCTCCACGGTGCCGCCCTGGCAATCCGGATCACCACGGGCCTGCCGGCCTGGGTGGGCCCGGTGGCTGTGGTCGGCGTCGTATGCATCACCGTGGTGGCGGGCGGGATGCGCTCCATTACGTTCGTCCAGGCATTCCAGTACTGGCTCAAGCTGACAGCGCTGGCGGTGCCAATCGTGTTCCTGCTGTTTGTGCTGGGCGGCGGCGACTCCGTCGCGGCGGAGTCGATGTCATCCAGCACAGCAAATCCGACGTCGCTGGCTCCCGCAGGTCCGTATCAGATCATTTCGCTGCTGGTGGCCTTGCTCTTTGGAACGCTCGGGCTGCCGCACGTGCTGGTCCGTTTTTACACCAACCCGGACGGGCAGTCCGCCCGGCGCACGACGCTGATTGTCCTGGGCCTGCTGTCGGTCTTCTACTTGTTCCCGACGGCGTACGGCGTCCTCGGCCGCATGTTCGCCCCCGACCTTGCCCAGAGCGGCCAGGCCGATGCCCTGGTGCTGCTGCTGCCCGGCCGGATGATTGGCGGGGTGGCCGGAGACCTGCTGACGGCGCTTGTGGTGGCCGGGGCGTTCGCGGCGTTCCTGTCGACGACGTCCGGCCTGGTGGTCTCCCTCGCCGGCGTGATCAGCCAGGACCTGTTCGGCGGCAGCGTCCGAGGCTTCCGGCTGGCGGCACTGGTCTCGGCCATAGTCCCGCTGGGGATCGCCTCGATGACCGAATCGCAGGCGCTGGCCGGCAGCGTGGGGCTCGTGTTTGCCTTTACCGCGTCCACGATCTGCCCGGTCCTGCTGCTGGGCATCTGGTGGCGGGGACTGACGGACGCCGGGGCAATCGCCGGCATGGCGACCGGCGGCGTGCTCTGCGGCAGCGCGATGGTGGCCGGCTCGGTGCTGGGTGCTGCGCAGACGCCGTCGTGGCTGGCGCAGCCCGCCGCCTGGACGGTCCCGGCCGCTTTCGCCGTCACGGTACTGGTGTCCCGGGCCACGCGGGGCCGCGTGCCCCGGACCACGACGCGCCTCATGACCCGGCTACACACCCCGGAACGGCCGCTCGCGACGGAACGCTGACCCGGCGTCGGGCGTGACTAGTCGATGGCCGCCATGAGCTCAACCGCGCGCTCCAGGAACGCATCGACCTGGCTTTCCTCGTAGCCCTCCCGGCCCACGGCGGGACGGAACACGGCACGCCGGACGTTGTCCACGCTCAACGGCTGGTCCTCCTCGAGGTAGCCGATCAGCTCGTGGCACAAGTCATCAACATCGGTGGTGTTGTAGCTGCGGGCCTTGGGCTTGGACGGGCGCCGGAAGCGCTGGCCGTCCGGGCGGTGCAGGCGCCCGCGCAGGACGCCCGCGAGCCGGCCGATTTCGCGCAGCCAGGCTTCCTCGCCGCGTTCGGCAACCAGCTCATCGCGCTCACGCCGGGCGAGGGCGTCTTCGAGCCGGTCCAGCGCGGCATCCACGCCGGCGGCGGTGTAGCCGCCCTTCACGGGATCGAAGGAAACGGCGCGGACGTCCGAGCTCTTGATGGCGCGGGAGGCCGAGGACGGAGTTTCAAATGACACCCGTGCGCGCTGCAGGAAATCGTCGACCTGCCTGGCGTTGTAGCCATACTGGTTCCGCTGCACGCGGTCAAAAGACGCAGGAATCTGCCGTTGAATGTCCACTGTTACTTTGTTCCTTTGATGCCGTTCGGCTGGTTTGCTCGGCACCATTCTAGGCGCCGGAAGTGCTGGTCCGGTGCTTCTAGGCGGCCGTGAGGGCCGAGAACAGGATGAACGCCACCGGCGAGGCGAAGACAATCGAGTCCAGGCGGTCCATGACGCCTCCGTGACCGGGGAGGATGCTGCTCATGTCCTTGATGCCGAGCTCGCGCTTGACCATCGATTCGGCGAGGTCGCCGGCGGTGGCGGCTGCCACCATGCCCACAGCGAGCACGACGCCGAACCACCACGGCTCGCCCAACACGAAGATCATGGCGAGCACGCCCACGATGACGGCCCCGGCGATGGATCCCGCGAAGCCTTCCCAGGTCTTCTTGGGGCTGATCTTGGGGGCCATCGGATGCTTGCCCAGGGATGCGCCCACGAGGTAGCCGAAGGTGTCGTTGGCCACCACCAGGAGCAGCAGGGTCGCGATCTGCCACGCACCCGGCGGGATCACCCCGCCAGGCCACAGGCCCACCGGCGTCTCGCCGTCGGGCGTGTGCAGCAGCAGGGTCGCAAAGCTGATCAGGAACGGCACCCAGGACAGGGTGAAGACCCCCGCGAAGATGCTCCGCGCCGAACCGGCGGCGCCTTCCAGCGTCCGCCACAGCAGCACCGCCACGCTGGTGACGAGCATGGCGAAGAGCAGGCTCTCGAGGCCGCCGAAGTACGCGGCGATCGGCATGCCGACCGTGCCGACCATCACCGGGACGATCGGCAGGCGGGTGCCCGCAGCTTCAAGCGCGCGGAAGATTTCCCAGACGCCGAAGACCGCGAAGGTGGCGGTCACCAGGACGAAGCCCAGCGGGAGGAACAGCAGGCCGCCGAGGACGCACACCAGCATGCCAACGCCCACCACGGTGGCGGCGGGCAGATTCCGGCCCGCTTTGGGCGTCGGGTTTTCTCGCTGCTTCCCCCGCCTCCGGGCGCGCGGCCCGGAGGCCTCCTGTGCCTGATTCATCAGACCTCGAGCAACTCAGCTTCCTTGCGCTTGAGCAGCTCGTCGATCCCGTCCACGTGCGCCTTCGTCATGGCGTCGAGTTCCTTCTCGCCGCGCGCGCCTTCGTCTTCGCCGGCGTCGCCGTCCTTGACGAGCTTGTCCAGCGTTTCCTTGGCCTTGCGGCGGATGTTGCGGATGGACACCTTCGCGTCCTCACCCTTGGACTTGACGATCTTGACGTATTCCTTGCGGCGCTCGGCCGTCAGGTCCGGGATGGTGATCCGGATGACGTTGCCGTCGTTGGAGGGGTTTGCTCCCACCTCGGAGTCGCTGAGGGCACGTTCGATGTCGCGCAGGGCGGTCTTGTCAAACGGCGTGATGAGGATGGTGCGGGCGTCCGGGATGGCGAAGGAGGCCAGCTGCTGCAGCGGCGTGGGTGAGCCGTAGTAGTCCACCAGGACCTTGTTGTAGAGGCCCGGGTTGGCGCGGCCGGTACGGATCGAGGCGAAGTCTTCCTTGGCTACTTCAACCGCCTTGTCCATCTTGTCCCCGGCTTCGAGCAAGGTTTCTTCGATCACGATCTCTCCTCAGAAATTGGTGCGTCCCGGGGGCCGGGGCGCGGCACGTCTTCTTGGTGCGCCTGATGTATTCCGCCTGGCGCCTGTGTCTTCCGCCTGGCGGCGGAAAGGTCCTGAAAACATCCTAGCCGTTGCTAGGGGGTGACGACGGTGCCCAGGTCTTCGCCCCGGATGGCGCGGGTGACGTTGCCCTCGCCTTCCATGCCGAAGACCACCATGGTGAGGTTGTTGTCCTTGCACATGGTCATCGCGGTCTGGTCCATCACGCGGATGTCGCGACGGAGCGCGTCGTCGTAGCTGAGGCGGTGCAGCTTCTCCGCCGTCGGGTCCTTTTTCGGGTCGGCGGTGTAGACGCCGTCGACGCCGCTCTTGGCCATCAGGACGACGTCGGCGTGGACCTCCAGGGCACGCTGGGCGGCCACGGTGTCCGTGGAGAAGTACGGCAGCCCGGCGCCGGCGCCGAAGATGACAACCCGGCCCTTTTCCATGTGGCGGATGGCGCGGCGGGGAATGTAGGCCTCGGCGACCTGGCCCATGGTGATGGCGCTCTGCACGCGGGTTTCCACCCCGGCCTGCTCCAGGAAGTCCTGGAGCGCGAGGCAGTTCATGACGGTTCCGAGCATGCCCATGTAGTCTGCGCGGGAGCGGTCCATGCCGCTCTGGGACAGTTCGGCGCCGCGGAAGAAGTTGCCTCCGCCGACGACGATTGCGACCTCGACGTCGGGAACTGCGGCGGCGATCTGCTTGGCCACGCCACGGACGGTATCCGGGTCGACGCCCAGTTTCCCACCGCCGAAGACCTCGCCGGAGAGCTTCAAGAGGACGCGGCGCCTGTTCTTCTTTGGCTGGGCTGAAGTGGTGACGGTTTCCATGGTGCCTTCCCGTTGGTGAACTCTGAGTTAGGTTATCGTGCTGGGCGCCCAAGGCGGCATTCCGGCCGTGACCGGGACCGGTGCCTCACGGGTGCATGCAAAAGGGGTGGCCACCGTGGTGACCACCCCCTTAGCGTGTCTGGCTAGTCTGACTAGGAACCGACGCGGAAGCGCGTGAAGGCAGTTGCCTTGACGCCGGCCTCTTCGAGGACCTGTGCGACAGACTTCTTGGCATCCTTGGCGAATGCCTGGTCAACGAGGACCTCGCCCTTGTAGAAGCCGGTAACGCGGCCTTCGACGATCTTGGTCATCGCAGCCTCGGGCTTGCCCTCGGCCTTGGCGGTTTCCTCGGCGATGCGGCGCTCGGACTCGACGAGCTCGGCCGGAACGTCCTCACGGGTGAGGTAGTTCGGGGACATCGCGGCGACGTGAACGGCGACGTCGTGGGCTGCGGTGGCAGCGGCTTCGCCTTCGCCGTCAACAGCGAACAGCACGCCGACCTGGGCCGGGAGGTCCTTGGAGGTCTTGTGCAGGTAAGCGTCGACCGTAGCGCCCTCGATGCGGGAGATGCGGCGGACAACAACCTTCTCGCCCAGAACAGCGCCCTCTTCGATGACGACCTCGGACAGCGGCTTGCCGTTGACGTCGGTGGCCAGCAGAGTCTCGAGGTCGGCGGCGCCGGACTCAACGGCCACGGCCAGGACCTTGTCGGCCAGCTGGATGAACTTGTCGGCTTTGGCCACAAAGTCGGTCTCGCAGTTGACTTCGATCATCACGCCGACGCCGTTGGCGACCTTGGCAGCAACCAGGCCTTCAGCGGTGGAGCGGCCTTCGCGCTTGGTGGCGCCCTTCAGGCCCTTGATGCGGATGATTTCGATGGCCTTCTCGGCGTCACCGTTGGCTTCGTCAAGAGCCTTCTTGACATCCATCATGCCGGCGCCGGTGCGCTCACGCAGAGCCTTGATATCAGCGGCAGTGTAGTTCGCCATGTGAACCCCTCTGTCTAGAAATTTATGTGGTGTACGGACCGACAGGACGGCTGCTCACCGAGTGAGCGGCCATCCTGTCGGTACCCCCTATGCAGCTGAGCGCATGTGGGGAGATCCAGATTTACTTGTCTGACTACTTGGCTTCGTCGGCGGCCGGAGCCTCTTCAGCAGCCGGTGCCTCTTCGGCAGCCGGAGCAGCCTCGGCAGCCGGAGCCTCTTCAGCAGCCGGTGCCTCTTCAGCAGCCGGAGCAGCTTCGGCGGCGGGCGCTGCAGCAGCTTCAGCCTTGTTGCCTTCGAGGAGCTCGCGCTCCCACTCGGCCAGCGGCTCTTCCGGAGCTTCCGTGGTGCCGGTGGCGCGCTGGTTACGGGCGATGAGGCCCTCAGCAACGGCGTCGGCGACAACGCGGGTCAGCAGGTTGACGGAGCGGATGGCGTCGTCGTTACCCGGGATCGGGAAGTCGACTTCGTCGGGATCGCAGTTGGTGTCCAGGATGGCCACAACCGGGATGTTCAGCTTCTTGGCCTCGTCGACAGCAAGGTGTTCCTTCTTGGTGTCAACGATCCACAGCGCGGACGGCGCCTTGGTCAGGTTGCGGATACCACCGAGGTTGGTTTCCAGCTTGGTGAGTTCGCGGCGAAGGAGCAGCAGTTCCTTCTTGGTGTAAGCCGAACCGGCGACGTCGTCGAAGTCGATCTCTTCGAGTTCCTTCATGCGCTGGATGCGCTTGGAGACCGTCTGGAAGTTGGTCAGCATACCGCCGAGCCAACGCTGGTTGACGTACGGCTGGCCAACGCGGGTGGCCTGCTCGGCGATGGATTCCTGCGCCTGCTTCTTTGTGCCGACGAAGAGAACGGTGCCGCCGTGTGCAACGGTGGCCTTCACGAACTCGTAGGCACGGTCGATGTAGGACAGCGACTGCTGCAGGTCAATGATGTAGATACCGTTGCGCTCCGTGAAGATGAAGCGCTTCATCTTCGGGTTCCAACGGCGGGTCTGGTGTCCAAAGTGGACGCCGCTGTCAAGCAGCTGGCGCATAGTTACGACGGGCATGCCGACGCTCCTTCCGGCAGGTCATTCATGAGAGAGCCCATGGCCCTCTTACCCTGCCAATAGTTGACGGTTGTTTAGCATTCGCCCGGGGCGGGCGTTGCTCCTGGCATCCACTGCACTTCCCATCCGCGCCACATGGACATGCCATGTGGAACGGACCGCAGGAGGCGCAGTCCACCGCATCGGAAGTTTCAGGCTTCTTTTGAGGAGGGCTGGATACGCGTAGTCAGCTGCTGCTCCCCCGCACCCCTGAATGAGGCGTGCCGGCTTCGGCAATCACGTATTATCGCGATTTACAAGCGTGAGGGCACAGCAAACTGCTCCACCAAGTGTACTACAGCGCCCCCGCCCCGGAGGACGGTTTTCGCCCTGCCTCGGGGCGGGGTTCCGGGGCTTTGGCGGGGGTCGGCAGGCACCTTATCCACATAGCCATGGCGGGAGATTCCGCCCAGGGTGCCGCCGCGGCAGGCTGGGGCCATGAAGCTCCCCCTTGGCCTGGCGGCATTGCTCCTGGCGCTGTCCCCCATCCCCGCAGATTCCATCGCCGCCGGCGCCCATTCCGTCTCCACCGGCGCCGCCGAGATTTCGTTTTCCCCCGGCCGGGGCTCCCCGAGGGCAGGGCCAGTCCCGGCACCTGCCTGGAGCTGGCCGCTCAGCCCGCGGCCGGCGGTGCTGCGTGCCTTCGATCCCCCGGCCAGGCCGTGGCTCAGCGGTCACCGCGGTGTCGATATTGAGGCGGCCTTCGACGGCGCCCCGCTCATGGCGCCGGCCGCGGGGACGGTGAGCTTTGTCGGGACGGTGGTGGACAGGCCGGTCATTACGATCGATCACGGCAACGGGCTGCGCAGCAGTTTCGAGCCGGTGGCAAGTTCACTGACGGCGGGGTCCGCCGTGGCCGAGGGCGAAGTCCTGGGGCACGTGCAGACCGGCCACTGTGGCCCGGCGCCGCCCTGCCTCCATTGGGGCGTCCGCCGCGGCGAAGACTATGTCAACCCGCTGGCGTTCGTGATGGACCTGAGGCCTTCTGTCCTGCTCCAGCCCCTGGAGGCCGGCCCGTGATGCCGCCTTTGATTCCGTTGACGCCGCCTTTGGTGCACGGCTCGCCCGTCCGCGCGCGCCGGACAGCCGCGGCGGTTGTTCGGCGTGTTTTAGACGATCGCGGAAATGCCCGTGATCGCCCGGCCGGTGACCAGGGTATTGATTTCGTGCGTGCCCTCGTAGGAGTAGATGGCTTCGGCGTCCGCAAAGACTTTCGCCATCTCGAAGTCCGTCACGATGCCGTTGCCGCCGAGGATGCTCCGGCCCAGGGCCACACTTTCGCGCATGCGCGCGGTGGTGAACGCCTTGGCCAGGGCGGATTGCTCGTCCTTGGCTTCCCCAGCGTCCTCCAGCTGAGACAGCCTCACCATCATGCCCATGGAGCTGACCGCGTTGCCGAGGATCTGCACGAGCTGGTGCTGGATCAGCTGGAAGGAGGCAATCGGCCGGCCGAACTGGCTGCGTTCCACGGCGTAGCGCCGGGCGACGTCGAAGGCCGCGAGCTGCTGGCCCACCGCCTGCCAGGCCACGGCCAGGCGGGTGACTTTCAGGACCTTGTTCGTGTCGCGGAAGCTGTTGGCGTTGGCGAGCTTGAAGAACTCCGGCACCACCACGTTATCGAGCGTGATGTCGGCGTTCTGAACCGTGCGCAGCGAGATCTTGTTCTCGATCTTCACGGCACTGTACCCCTCAGTCTTGGTGTCCACGAGGAACCCCTTGACCTGGTTGTCGTCGACGTCGCGGGCGTAGATGACCACCCAGTCTGAGAAGGTCGCGTTGCCGATCCAGCGCTTGGCACCATTGAGGATCCACTTCCCGCCGTCACGCCGTGCCGTGGTGCGCGTACCGCCGGCGACGTCGGAGCCGCCAAGCGGCTCGGTGAGGCCGAAGGCGCCGATCTTCTTGAGCGAGTAGATATCGGGAAGCCACGCGTCCTGCTGCTCTTGGGAGGCAAGGGCTTCGATGGAGCCGGTGAAGAGCCCGTCATGGACGCCCATGAACGTCGCGATCGACGTGTCGGCGCGGGTGGCCTCGGCATGCAGGATTCCGGCGAAGAGGTTCGAGTAGCCCTGCCTCCGGACCGGGCTGACCAGGTCGATTTCGGCCAGCTTCGGGATCAGCTCCATGGGGAACTCCGCGCGATTCCAGCAATCGACGGCGATCGGCCTGACCTCGCGGGTGAGGAACTCGCGGACTTCGGCCAGCCTGTCCTGCTCCTTGGCGCTGAGCAGTTGCTCGAACGCGAAGAAATCGCCATCGGCGTAGGGCAGGTTCTGGATGTCGATGGCAGCTTTGGGCATGGTGTTCCTTCACTCGTGATCAGCGGGGACCAAAAGGACGCGGGCTTCGCGTCGGCGATATGTTACTCATGAGTAACATATCGCAGTGTGGAGACGCCTGCAAGCGCCGGGCACCACTATTACCCCGACAAAAAAGGAGCCGTGGCCGACGTCGGACGTCAGCCACGGCTCCCGTGGATGCGGACCCGGATAAGGGGGTGCCGCAGGATTGTAGGGCTACTCGGACTTGAACCGAGGACCTTAGGATTATGAGTCCCGCGCTCTAACCAGCTGAGCTATAGCCCCATGCGCCCGGAACCACGCCTGCCCCGCGGGGGCCGGATTGGTTCCGGGCAAAAATACTCTAGCAATAGTAGACGCATCACGCGTGCACGCAGCCACCGGCCAACGCCGGCCTAGCGGAACTGAACCGAAACCGGTTGGACTGGACGGGTTCGGCGTGGGCGCCTTTGTGCCAGGCGGCTTGCCTAAAGGACCAGGTCGTCGTAGCTGGCGCCCCGGTAGATGTCCTCAAACGTCTGCAGCGTGCGTGCGATCCCGTGGCTTTCCACCATTTCGCGGCTGGTCTTGCCCATCGCATTACGCTCATGGTCCGGCAGCGAGAACAGGCGCGTCAGCTTGGCGGCGAGATCGTCGCTGTCGTTGGGGGTAAAGAGGTAGCCGTTTTCCCCGTCGCGGACCAGGTGCGGCAGCGCCATGGCGTTGGCCAGGAGGACCGGCGTCGACGCCGACATCGCCTCCAGGGTCACGAGGGACTGAAGTTCCGCCGTGCCGGGCATGCAGAACACGTCGGCCGTGATGTAGGCCTTCCGAAGCTCGGCGTCGCTGGCCAGGCCGAGGAACCTGACGCGGTCCGTCAGTCCGAGCCGGGCGACCTGTGCTTCGAGGGCAGGGCGGACTTCGCCGCCGCCGACGATTTCAAGGTGGATGTCCAGGTCCTTGGGCGTCTTGGCGACGGCGTCGATCAGGACGTCCACGTGCTTCTCCTCCGCCAGCCGGCCGGCGAAGAGTGCAGTGGGGCTGGGGTGGCGTTCCACCGTTTCGTCGGGATGCAGCTCGTAGGCTGCGGCGTCGATGCCGTTGGAGAGGGGCAGGACCTTGCGGAGGAAAGCGTGCTGGTGCATGGCTTTGGCGGCAAGCGGTGTGGGTGTGGTCACAACGTCGGCCTGGCCCATGACCTTGCCCATGTCCCGCCACGAGATCCGGCCCACGATGTCTTTGAACCATTGCGGGAACGGCAGGAAGGGGTTCAGGTTTTCCGGCATGAAGTGGTTGGTCGCCACCACCCGGATGCCGCGCTTCACGGCCTCGTACAGGACGTGCTCGCCGATCATGTAATGGCTCTGGATGTGCACCACGTCCGGCTGGATGCGGTCGAACAACAACCCGATTTCTTTCTTGATCTCCCAGGGGAAGGTGACCCGGAAGTACTCGTGCGTGGGCACGGAGTGGGAGCGCAGACGGTGGACGGTGGCCTCGTCGCTGAACTCGCTGTAACTCGGGCCCTTGCCCGGGCGGCACGCCAGGACGTGGACCTCGTGACCGCGGGCTGTCATCCCCTTGGCCAGGCGGTAGCCGAACTGGGCGGCGCCGTTGACGTGGGGCGGGTACGTGTCAGCGGCAATCAGAATGGTCAGCGGAGGCTGGTTGTCGGACTTGGTCACGTGTAGTGCTCCTGGTGGTCGCTGTGCGGGCAGCTGGTTCAAAGGTGGCCGGCTGGCCATCGGCGCGCGGGCGCCGGGCCTGCAGCCGAAGTCTGGGCTGACGCCCTAGGACCTGCCCGCAGCCTTCCGCGCGTCCTTCTTGCGCTTGGTGACTTCCGGGTGGTGTCTGGAAAGGGCTATGACTCCCACGATAGCAAGTGATGCGGCCGTCCCCATGGCGACAGCCATCACAGGCTGGACGTCGGGACGCAGTTCTCCCAGAATCACGATCCCGATCGCAATGCCCACAATGGGGTCGATCACGGTCAAACCGGCAATCACGAGGTCCGGCGGTCCGCCGGAGTAGGCATTCTGCACAAACCACGATCCCAGAACGCCTGCCGCCACAATTGCCACGGCGCTGTACCACGGCACATTCAGCAGGAACTGCCCGTTCGAGTCCAACAGATGCCGGCCGATGATGCGGGTCAGGACCGCCACGAAGCCGAACAGAACGCCGGCGCCGAGAATGTAGACGAAGGCGCTCATGCGGTGTCTGAACACGACGGCGAGCGTTCCGAAGAGCCCGACCGCCAGGGCCAGGAGCAGCACGATGGTCAGCTCGTCCGAGCTGCTGACGTTGTGGTTCTCCTGGGTGACGTTGACGGCCAGCACCACGAAGAGTGCCGAACCTGTCACGCAGAGCGAGATGGCCACGATGGTGGCCCGGTTCAGGCTCAGGCCCTGGTCCTTGGTGTTGACCACGGTGGTGATGACCAGGGCGATCGCACCGATTGGCTGCACCACCGTCAACGGGGCCATGACGAGGGCGACGGCGTTCATCCCCATCCCGACGCATAGCAGCATGAACCCGAAAACCCAGCGCGGATTGCGCGCGAGCCGGACCAGGCCGTGGGTGCTCAGCGAGAGGCCGCCGGTATCGGCCTTGACCGCGCTGCCCTGGCGCTGGGCGCCAAAGGCCAGGCAGAAGGCGCCGAGGACCGCAAGCAAAACCGCAAACCAGACCATCAGCGGGCGCCGCCGTCGTGCGCGCGAAGCTGCCTGCCCTTGCCGATGATGGCCCAGACGTAGTTATAGGCCGCGATCCAGTGCCCCACGAGGCCCAGGCCCAGGAAGATCCAGGCGACGGTGGCGTAGACGTCCGCGCCGGGCACCGGCAGTTTGGACAGCACCAGCAGCGGGGTGCCCACCAACAGCAGGCCGGTCCGGATCTTTCCGATGCGGCTCACCGGCAGGTCCGGGTGGCCGTGGAAATAGAACAGTGACAGGGCCAGCAGGACCGCGTCAGGGATTAGCAGCGCGGCGAGATACCACCACTCGACGACGCCGGCGATCACGAGGGTCACGGCCACGGCGATCAGCGAGAGCCTGTCGGCAATGGGGTCCATGACCCGTCCGAGGTTGGACATCTGGTTGAAGCGGCGGGCGATATAGCCGTCCACCCAGTCGGTGCCGGCCATGATGGCGAGCACGAGGGCGCCGTAGCCGTATTTGTGCTCGGAGAGGACGAGCCAGATGAACAGGGGAACACCAAGGAACCGCACCACGGTCAGGACATTTGGAACCGTGAAGACCGCGTCGCGGTGGACGAGGGGTTGCCCGGGGCGGGCGCCAGCGCCGATGAACTTCATCGATTCCCCCCTTCCGTGGACGGCAACGGTTTGGCGTTTGGGTTCAGGGATCTGCCTAGCCCTTTATCAGCCTGCGCACAAGGACCGCGAGGGCGGCCCCGGACGCGGCGAGCACAGCAAGGGGCTTCCAGCGCTGCTTGATCGTGCCGGCCAGGCCCTGCCCGTCAGCGGATGCGGACGACCCCGACGACGAGCGGGCTGAGGCGCGGAAGCCTGCGACCTTGTCGCTGAGCTGCTCCTTGCCGTCCTGGAGCCGGACCTGGGTAGCCGCCAGCAGGATCTGGGCCTGGGTCTTGACATCGAGTTCCCGGCCGAGGTCGTCGCGTACGCCGGTAAGGTGCGTGCGCCGCAGGTCCAGCCGGCGTCGGAGTTCGGCCTCTGTGGGCGGCGGCCCGAAGTCGGGCTTGGCGGCAGCCTTGGCTTCCTTTTCCGCCTTCGCCTTGGCGGCGGCGGCTTCCTTGGCGGCCTTCGCGGCTTTGTACTGCTCGGTGCTCGGATCCAAGATCCTGGCGTCGAAGGCGGAGCCTTCCTTGGCGATGCCGAGATCGTACTTGAGTCCCCGGATCGTCTCTTCGGGGACCAGCGGCATGAGCTTCTTGAACTTGTTCTGCCCGATGAGCGCCCCGATCGCGGCGATGACCAGGCAGACGGCGGAGACCAACAAGGCGGCGAGCCATGCCGGCATGATCGTGGCCAGACCCATGATCGCAGCAATGAAGAGACCGATCACCAGTAGTCCAACGAAGACCAGGGCGACGGCGAAGAAGGCGCCGGCGACGCCGAGCTGGGCCCCCTTGCGCTTGATTTCGGCCTTGGCCAGAGCAATCTCGTCATTGAGCTGCCGGGGGGCCAGCTTGAAGATCATCTTCAGGGTTTGCGGCAGCGCCGAAATGCGCAACCTACCGCCTGTGCCGCCGCTGTGACGTCCGCTCATCGGTCCCGCCTAACTGGTGCCATCCGTCGATCCGCTCGCGCGGGCTTGCCGGGTCTGGACAGCATCGCACAGACCCCGGTGTCAAAACTATCATTTAGGCTCTTGGGAGGCCCTTTCGGGCTAGGCGTGGCGCGCCTGTCCAGCCACCGGCCGGCCGCCCGGAGGGCCATAGGATGGACCTCTGTGAGCACACCCCACAATCCCGGCGATTCCCTGAGCCGCCGTCGTAAATTCCTCTACATCCTGACGCTCGGCGCTTTGACGGCCCTCGGGCCGTTCACGGTGGACCTCTACTTGCCCGCATTCCCGGCCCTTGAAGAGAGCCTTGGCGTCTCCGCGGCCGCGGTGCAGCTGACGCTCACGGGGACGACCATAGGTTTCGCGCTGGGACAGCTGGTAGTGGGCCCGCTGAGCGACAAGTTCGGCCGGCGGCTGCCGCTGATCCTGGCGACGGCGGTCCACATCGTGGCATCCCTGGGCGCCGCCCAGTCCACGGATATCGCCACGCTGGGTTTCTTCCGTGTCCTCATGGGTATCGGGGCTGCAGGCGGCGGCGTGGTGGCCATGGCCATGGTCCGTGACCTGTTCAGCGGTTACGCGATGGTGCGGATGTTCTCGAGGATGGCCCTCGTCAACGGGCTGGCCCCGATCCTCGCCCCGGTCATCGGCTCCCAGCTGCTGTTGCTGGTGCCCTGGCCCGGCATCTTCTTGTTCCTGGCCGCCTACGGGACCTGCGTCATCATCGCGGCCCTCTTCGTGATCCGGGAGACCCTGCCGCCGGAGCTGCGCGGCAAATCCGGGATGACAGCGGGCCAGCGCTACAAAGTGCTGTTCTCCGACCGGATCTTCGTGGGCCTGCTGCTGGTGGGCGGGATGAACTTCGCGGGCCTCTTCACCTACCTCTCCGCCTCGCCGTTCCTGTTCCAGAATGTCTACGGGTTTACGCCCCAGCAGTACGGCCTGCTCTTCGGCATCAACTCACTCGGCATCGTGGCAGGCGTGCAGACCAGTGCAAGGCTCATCAAGCGCGTCCCGCCGCAATGGATCCTGGCCTGTTCCACAGCCTGGATGTTCGTGATGGCCGTGCTGATTGTCGTCTTCGACCAGCTGGGCTTCGGGCTGTGGGGCGTCCTGGTGCCGCTGTGGTTCTACATCCTCGGCGCCGGTTTCACCTTCCCCACCGTGCAGGTCCTGGCCCTGGCCAAACACGGTGCCCAGGCCGGAACCGCGGCTTCACTGCTGGGCGCGGCGACCTTCATGATGGCGGGCCTGGTCTCCCCCGTGGTCGGCTGGATCGGCGTCGGGTCCGCAACCCCCATGGGCGCCGTCCAGGCCGTCTGCATCCTGCTGGCGGCCGCTGCGCTGTGGCTCATTGTCCGGCCCAGCACGGTGCCCTCGATCCTGTAGCGCAGCCCCTCCCGGGGGACATGCCCATTCGTGGCAGCCACTCCGGCGGGACATGCCCATTCTTCGCAGCCACTCCGGCGGGACATGCCCATTCTTCGCAGCCACTCCGGAGGGACATGCCCATTCTTCGCAGCCACTCCGGAGGGACATGCCCATTCTTCGCGGCCGGGACTGGGCATATCGGCATTATGTCCACCCGCCAGGACCACCACTGGGCATGTCCCCACGGCCATCCCGCCAGCACTGGACATGTCCCGCGGGCAGCCCGGCACCGCTAACACCCTGGCTCTATCGCACCCTGTTCGGCGTCCGCGGCGGGCGATAAAGTTATTTCATGCCCGACAGGCAGGACCACCCGCCCCTTCCGGCCACATGGCAGCGGTGCGACGCCGGAATCCTGCCCCTGTGGTGGGATCGTTTGTGCAGTCAGACCAGTCCGCAGTCGGCGGCCCTGTTCGCCGCGGGCCTGTTCACCGAAGACCGCCGCCGCCCGATTGCCCAGTGGTACAACCCTGCGTATGACTCGGCCCTCCTTGTGGCACCGGAATCTTCCCCGGAGTGGCCGGTGCAGAGGTTCGGCATCTTCTATGCGCCCCCGGGCGGCGGATTCACCCAGGTGCACTCCGCGCCGCATGAATGGCATCCGCGGGAGCCTCGGAAGTCCCCCACGGAGCAGGAGGCCTTCCAGGCCGCGGTCGCCGAGGCCCAGCGCTTCCTTCAGGTGGAAATGTACTTCGTCTGAGTCCGGCAGCTGAAACGGCCCGTCCCGTGGACGCCGGCTCCKAAAGCCCGGGCCACGGACGGAGCAAGAAAACGAAGAAATAAAAAAGGTCCCGCGGCTGGTTTTCACCGGCCGCGGGACCTGTCCGCTCCTCCTGCTGGACTTGAACCAGCAACCCTTCGATTAACAGTCGAATGCTCTGCCAATTGAGCTAAGGAGGAATGAAGCAGGTATGACATTAGCAAAGGTTTTGCCGGTAGGGAAATCGGCCAAGGGACCAGCGCCGGCCGGCTGTGAAATACCCCCTCCGGGTATAAAAAAGTCCCCGTTCCGGAACCCGGAACGGGGACTGCGCGCTCCTCCTGCTGGACTTGAACCAGCAACCCTTCGATTAACAGTCGAATGCTCTGCCAATTGAGCTAAGGAGGAATGAAGCGGGTATGAGCCTAGCAAACACCAGCCCGGGAAACGAAATCGGCGGCTCAGGCGTCCGAGCGCAGGGACCGCCGCTGCATCTCAAGTTGCATGAGTTCGCGATTCAGCCGCTGGAATTCCTCGGGATCGGCCGAGGCGTCCAGACGCTGCAGCTGGCCCATCTTCTCGGCCTTCACCCGGGTGATCTGGAGCTCGAACAAGCGGGCGAGGATGTCCTTGCAGTAGCGCAGGACGCCCTCGGGCGTGTTGGCCGGCAGGGGCACCACGGAGAGCTCGGACACCAGCGGGCGCAGCGGCTCAGGGACCTCCTGCAGCAGCTGCTCCACCCAGCGCACCGGATCCCCGGAAAACCCGAGTCCGGTGGCCCGGATGGCCTCGTGGATGGCGAGATAGGCGGGCGTGGAGAACCGCGCTTCAGAGAAGCGTTGCCACGTCTCGCCCTCGAGCATGCCGGGTTCCTGCAGCGCGACCTCGAGCGCCTGGCGCTCCATCGCTGCCACGGGGTCCCGGGGATCAGGGCGGTTGAAGGACGGGAGCACGGCCGACGGCGGCAAGGGGGCAACGCCGGGCGCAGTCCCGGCATAGCCGCGGCCGGACCCGGCATAGCCCTGACCGCCGCCGTGCCCATGGCTCTGGCCCTGGCCGCCCGGCGGGGCCGAGGCAGCCTGCGCGGCTCGCTTGGTCGCGGCACCGACGGCCCTGCTGACCTCCTCGACCGGCATCCCCAGCCAGCCGGCGAGCTCCCGGGCGTAGGCCGGCCGGATTCCGGCGTCGCGGATCTGCGCCACCACGGGCGCGGATTCGCGCAGGGCCGCGATCCGGCCCTCGACGGTGTCCAGATTGTGCCGCTTCAGGGTGGCCCGGATGGCGAACTCAAACAGCGGGCGGCGGCTCCCGATCAAGTCCCGGACGGCGGAATCGCCCTTGGACTGGCGGAGTTCGCAGGGGTCCGCGCCGTTGGGTTCGACCGCCACGAAGGTTTGTGCGACAAACCGCTGGTCCTCTTCGAAGGCGCGCAGGGCCGCCTTCTGGCCGGCGGCGTCGCCGTCGAACGTGAAGATGACCTCTCCCCCGCTGCCGTCGTCGGAGAGCAGCCGGCGGGCGATCTTGATGTGCTCGGTGCCGAAGGCGGTGCCGCACGTGGCTACCGCGGTCGGAATGCCGGCCAGGTGGCAGGCCATGACGTCGGTGTAGCCTTCCACCACCACAAGCTGGCGGTCCTTGGCGATGTTGCGCTTGGCGAGGTCGATCCCGTAAAGGACCTGGGATTTCTTGTAAAGCGCGGTTTCGGGGGTGTTCAGGTACTTCGGGCCCTGATCGTCCTCATAGAGCTTGCGGGCGCCGAAGCCGATGGTGTCACCGGCGATGTCCCGGATGGGCCAGATCAGCCGGCCGCGGAAGCGGTCATAGATTCCCCGGCCGCCTTCCGAGAACATGCCGGTCAGCTTGAGTTCCGCGTCCGTGTAGCCGCGGCCGCGCAGGTGTTTGAGGAGCGAGTCCCAGCCTTGCGGGGCATACCCCACGCCGAACTGTTCCGACGCTGCCCGGTCGAAGCCCCGGCCGTGGAGGAAGTTGCGTCCCTCCGCGGCGCCCGGAGTCAGCAGCTGGGCGCGGAAGAACTCGTCGGCCACTTTGTGCGCGTCCAGCAGCCGCTGGCGCCGCCCGATGTCCTCCCGGTTGGGTCCGGAGCCGCCGTCCTCGTAGTGGAGCTCGAAGCCGATCCGGTGCGCCAGCTTTTCCACGGCTTCGTGGAAGGAGATGTGGTCCAGCTTTTGGACGAAGGAGATGACGTCGCCGTCCTCGCCGCAGCCGAAGCAGTGGTACCTACCCACTTGGGGACGCACGGTGAAAGAGGGTGAGCGCTCATCATGGAAGGGGCACAGGCCCTTGTAGGACCCCAGCCCTGCTCCCTTGAGCGTCACGTAGCCATCGACGACTTCCTTGATGTCGGTACGCTGGCGTACTTCATCGATGTCTTCGCGTTTTATCAGGCCAGCCACAGTGCCATCCTAGTCCCCGGGTACGACGCCGACCGGCCGTCCATGGTGCCTGTCACCACAGCGACGGCAGGCTGCCCACGAGACGTTCGTACATGGCCAGCGCCGAGCCGTCCGTCAGCGACGCGACCTGGTCGATCACGACGCGAAGCCGCCCGGCGTCGTCGCCCGCGTCGAGCCAGTCGGCGGCGAACATCGGCTCCAGGTGGCGGTCCCCCGTGGCGCTGAGCGCTGTGACGAGGGCATGCAGGACCTCGCGCTGGCGCTCGTAGATGGGCTGCCGGTGCTCGGTGGTCATCACGAAGGTGGTGGCCAGGCCCTTCATCACCGCGATTTCCATGACGGTCTCATCCGGGACGATCAGCTCCGCGTTGTAGCGGGTCAGGTTTTCCGGGCCGTAGACCGTACGGGTGGCCTCCAGCGCACTCTGGCAGAAGCGGCCGATGAGCTGGCTGGTCATGTCCTTGAGCGCCGCCATGGCCTTGCGGCTGCCATCGGCCTCGCGCACCCAGACGTCCGTGGCCTCCAGCCGGGCCAGCGCGGCGTCGATCGCCGCGGGATCGTTGTGCGGCAGGTACCACTGCTTGGCGTAGCCGACGACGCGGGCGCGGTGGTCCGGATTGTCCATCCAGCGCAGTTGGAAATGGCCTGCGACGATCGCGTCCTCGACGTCGTGCACCGAGTAGGAGATATCGTCCGCCAGGTCCATGACCTGCGCCTCGAGGCAGGACCGGCGTTCCGGGGCGCCGTCGCGGATCCAGTCGAAGATGGGGAGGTCGTCCTCGTAGGCGCCGAACTTGCTGGTCCGCTCGCCGTGGATGACCGGGGCGTTCACGGCGGACCACGGGTATTTGGCAGCGGCATCGAGGCTGGCCCGGGTCAGGTTCAGGCCGGCCGGCCGGCCGTCGGCGGCCAGGACCTTTGGCTCCAGCCGGGTCAGCAACCGGAGCGTCTGGGCGTTGCCTTCAAAGCCGCCAATCCCGTGGGCCACCTCGTTGAGGGCGGCTTCGCCGTTGTGGCCGAAGGGCGGGTGGCCGAGGTCGTGGCTGAGGCATGCGGTGTCCACGACGTCGGGGTCGCAGCCGAGTGCGCGGCCCAGCTCGCGGCCCACCTGGGCAACTTCGAGGCTGTGGGTGAGCCGGGTCCGGACGAAGTCGTCAGTATCCGGGGCGACCACCTGGGTTTTCGCGCCGAGCCGGCGCAGCGCCGAGGAGTGCAGGACCCTTGCACGGTCGCGCTCGAAGTCCGACCGGTAGGTGCTCTTGGTCGGCTCCTCGACCCACCGGGCCCAGTCGCGGGAGGTGTAGCCGTCCAGGATGGGGGCGGTGGTCCGGGTCTCAGCCACCGGAGACATCCAGTTCGGCGAAGGAGATGTCGCGGGTCTGCGCGTCATCCAGCGTCCGGTTCAGCAGCCAGTCCTTCGGCAGCGCCGGTTTTTTGGGAGATCCGGCGCGGCCGCGCGGACCCTCAGCGTCGCCCCCGGGATACGGTGAGTCCAGGTCCAGCTGGTCCAGGGTCCCGCGCAGCACCTCGAGGCTGGTGACAAGTGCCAGTTTGGTCCGCAGTTCGCTGCCCACCACATAGCCCTTGAAGTACCAGGCAATGTGCTTGCGGATTTCACGCAGGGCCTTGCCCTCGTCCCCGAAGGTCTCGACCATGAGCTCGGCGTGCCGGTACACGCTTTCGGCCACCTGGCGCAGATCCGGCCGGTGCCGTTGGTCGCTGCCTTCGAACGCGGCCATGAGGTCGCCGAAGAGCCAGGGCCGGCCCTGGCAGCCGCGGCCGACGACGACGCCGTCCACGCCCGTTTCGCGGACCATCCGGACCGCGTCCTCCGCGGACCAGATATCTCCGTTGCCGAGGACCGGAATGTCCGGCAGGGCCTCGCGCAGCCGGGCAATGGCGGACCAGTCGGCCTGGCCGGAATAGAACTGTGCGGCCGTGCGGCCGTGAAGAGCGACGGCGGCGACGCCGGAATCGCGGGCAATACGGCCGGCATCGAGGTACGTCAGGTGGTCCTCATCGATGCCCTTGCGCATCTTGATGGTGAGCGGGACGTTGCCCCGGGAGGCCTCCTTCACCGCGGTCTGGACGATCGAGGTGAAGAGGTCGATCTTCCACGGCAGGGCCGATCCGCCGCCGCGCCGGGTGACCTTGGGCACGGGGCAGCCGAAGTTGAGGTCGATGTGGTCCGCCCGGTCCTCCTCGACCAGCATCCGCACGGCCTGGCCGACGGTGACGGGGTCCACGCCGTACAACTGGACGGAGCGGACTTTTTCGTCGTCGTCGTGCGAAATGATGCGCAACGACTCCGGCGTGCGCTCCACGAGGGCGCGCGAGGTGACCATCTCCGCCACATACAGGCCGCCGCCGTATTCACGGCACAGCCTGCGGAAGGCGGAGTTGGTGATGCCCGCCATGGGAGCCAGGATCACCGGGGTGTCCACGGTGATCGGGCCCAGCTTCAGGGGCGGGAGTTCCAGCTTGGGGGCGGGAGGGGTTGCTACAACAGTCACCCGACCATTGTCTCAAAGACGGGCAAATCGGCCCGGTCCCGCTCCGGCTATGTGGAAATATCGCCTATGTGGCAACGCTTGGGCGACGCCGGATTCCGCGTCAGCCCCGCAGGGCGGCCCGCCGCCCGCGGCGCGTTGCGCCACCGGCACCGCCCGGCTCGATCCCGTCCGGCGAGACCGCCTCGAACTCGTCGGCGTCGACGCCGACCCAGTCGCGTTCGCCGATTGCTGACGCGCCGACTGCTGGCACGCTGCCCCTGACCGCGCCGCCCCTGATACCGGTGGCCTTGACCACCAGCACGGCGATGAGGGTGGTGACCGGCACGGCGAGGACGAGTCCCACGGAGCCGACGAGGGTGCGGATGACTTCCTCGGAGAGTTCGGCGCTGGTAAGGGCGTCCCCGAGCGGCCGCTCGTAGAGCATGACCAAGATCAGCACCGGCAGGGCCGCGCCGGCGTAGGCAAACGCGATGGTGTAGACCGTGGAGGCGATGTGGTCCCGGCCGATCCGCATCGCGGACGTAAAGAGCTGCCGGGCACTGGTTTCCGGGGCGAGCTCCCACAGTTCCCAGACGGCCGAGGACTGCGTGATGGTGACGTCGTTGAGCACGCCCAGGCCGGAAATGATCAGCCCGCACAGGATGATGCCAGAGATTGAAATGTTGTCCGACATGTTGGTGAGCGTGGCGGCGTCGTGGCTGCCCACACCGGCAAGGTTTGCGGCGTCGGTGGCCCAAGCGGCCAGCAGAGAAGTGATGGTGAGGCCGAACATTGTCCCGAGCAGCGCCGTCGACGTGCGGGCGGAGAAGCCGTGGGCGAAGTAGAGCACCCCGATCATGATCACCGTGGATCCCACGAGTGCCAGCAGCAGCGGGGGCTTGCCTTCGACCAGCCCGGGCAGCATGAACGAGACAAGCACAACGTACGCGCCGACAAGTCCGATCAGGGCCCGCAGGCCGCGCCAGCGCGCCACGGCGATGACGACGACGGCGTAGAGCACGGCCAGGAAGATGATGGGCAGGGTCCGGACAAAGTCGACGAAGACATAGGCCGGCGCGCCCTGGCCGTCGGCTCCCTGAGCCTTCGAGAGGTTCAGGTAGCGGATGTTGTCCCCGGGTTTCACGCCGTGGGATTTCGCGACGTCAGGGTTGATGACCACTTTCACCGGGTTGCCGCCCTTGTCCGGCTCGGTGTACGCGAACGTGCATTGCGAGCCCTCGTTCGGGGGCTGCACCGCGGTGTCGGTACCGGAGGTGCCCTGCTGCGCCGCGGCGTCACCGCCGGTCTGGGCATCCGAACAGCTGCCGACGACGACCCGCTGGATCTTGCCGGTATCAAACGTCACGCCCGGGGCCGCTGCATACGGGCTGGCCAGGGTGATGCCCTCCTTGCTCCCCGACGGCCACATGAAGGCCATGGCCGCCAGCGTCAGCAGCGTCAGCGGGATCAGGATGGCAGCCAGGATCCAGTTGGCCTTCTTCCGCGCCGCGAGCATTTGGGGCGTCGGCTCGGGATGTTCGTTGTGGGAGTGCGTGTGTCCGGCGCCCATCAGCAGTTCAACCTCATGCCGAAAACTTTACGGCGTGGGCGGGGCCGCTCTGGACCGATGACGGGGCACGCCGCGCTGGTGCGGCGTGCCCCGGTGTGCCCCGGCGTGCCCCGGTGGGCCAGCGGGACGTCCAGTTAAGCGGGCGCGATGTTCTGGTTGACGTGGAAGAGGTTCTGCGGATCGTACTTGGCTTTGGTCTCCCTCAGTCGCTTGTAGTTCTCTCCGTAGTTCTCCGCAATCCTGGGCAGATCATCCCCATCCATGAAGTTGATGTAGCCGCCGGGAGCCGAATAGGGCCGCAGCGCGGCCGCGTAGTCCCGCACCCAAGCGATGTTGGCCTCGTTTTCCGCGGGGTCCAGCCACTGCGCCGCGATCACGGGCGAAAACTTCACGTTCCGGTTGGCGAACGCCGTGTCCGTGGCGCCCACCTGCTGGACAGCACCATCGATGGGGTAGATGTGTACCGCGGTTTGCACGCTGGGGACCTTGCTGCCGTGTTCGATGTGCGCAGCGATGGCACCGTCGTTGAGTTCCGCTAGAAAATCCGCTTTCCAGTAGGCCTGCATGCCGGGGGGCTGCAGCGGGTCGAAGGCCGTGTTCAATGCGGGGTACGGCATTGGCCCCACCATGGATCCCGCCGCCGGCGCGACGTCCAGGAACGGCTGCCAGCGTGCCGGGCCTTCCGCCAGATCGCCGGTCCACATGCCGACGATGACGCACACCGGTTTGCCATGCCATTCCTCGGGCAGGAACGGAACGGGAGGGCCCTGGTGGAATCCCAGGAACGCCCCAAACTCTTCAGGGGCGGTGGCCATGTGGTCCCGGTAAAACTTTGCCACCGTCTCCGCATGCTCGATGGGGTAAATGATGATGCCGGCGTGGACCATGTCCACGGGATGCAGCCGGTACTCGAATGACGTCACGACGCCGAAGTTCCCGCCGCCGCCGCGCAGCGCCCAGAACAGGTCCTCGTTCTCTCTTTCGCTGGCGGTAAGGAACTTTCCCTCGGCCGTGACGACGTCGGCTGAGAGGAGGTTGTCGCAGCTGAGCCCATACTTGCGGCTCAGGTAGCCAATGCCGCCGCCGAGGGTCAGCCCGGCGATGCCGGTCGAGCCGACAATGCCGCCAGGAGTTGCCAGCCCGAAGGCATGCGTCGCGTGGTTGAAGTCGGCCCACGTCGCACCGGCCTCCGCGCGCGCCGTCGCGGCTGCAGGATCGACCCGGACCCCGGTGGTGTTTGAAAAGTCGATCACCAGGGCGTCATCCCACGTGCCAAAGCCCGGAGCGCTGTGTCCTCCCCCGCGGACCGCCAAATCCAGGGAGTTGTCGCGGGCGAAGTTGACGCAGGAGATGACATCGGCCACCTGGGATACCTGGACCACCCCTGCCGGCCTCTTATCGATCATGCCGTTGAAGACCGCACGCGCCGCGTCGTAACCGGCGTCGCCGGGCGTGATGATCTGCCCGCGGACTTGCTCGCGCAGGCTATCCAAAGATGTTCCGTTCATTTCTACACCGTCGATTTCGTCGTGAGATTCGACCCGGACGGTTCCCTCTGCGCTCCCAGCCGGCGTGGCGCCCGGAGGTTTACCTGCATATGCCTACTCTTTCCGCATTCCCCCGTCAAGGGTCCACCGGAGGGCCGCACCCATCGCCCCGGCGGCCGGCTCCGAATCCACACTGGGCACCCCCTGCCTTGACGGGAGGAAGCCGCAACCTATGGTTGGTAATTGACGGACGAAGGACCGGAAGGACACATACGTGGCCATGCGCAAACTAGACGACCGCGAGCCGGAGGCTGGCCGTTCCGGGCCTGCCGCCAAAGCCGTGCTGACCATCGCCGAAGCCGCCGGGGAGACCCGCGGAGTCGTGTTGATCCTGCACGGCGGGCGGGCCGACAGCTATGACGCGGTCCGCGGCCGGCACCTGAGTCCGGCCCGGATGCGGCCCTTCGCCCGGGCGCTGCACAAGCAGGGCGGGCCGCACGGGCTGGCCGTGTGGACCTTGCGCAACCGGTACCGCGGCTGGAACGGGGAGGACATGTCCCCCGTTCACGATGCCCGCTGGGCGCTCACCCGGATCAGACAGGAACATCCCGGCGTGCCGGTATACCTGCTGGGTCATTCCATGGGCGGTCTCACGGCACTGTGCGTGGCCGACGCCCCGCAGGTCGCCGCCGTCGTCGCGCTCGCCCCGTGGCTCAATCACAAAACCCCGCTCGAACCGGTCGCCGGCCGGCGGGTCCTGATCGTCCACGGCACCGACGACCGCTGGACCAGCCCGGCGAACTCCCTGGACTATGCCCGGCGCGCCGACGGCGTCGCCGCGTCGGTTGATTACGTCTCGCTCAAGAGTGCCGGCCATTTCATGATCCGCCGGCTGGCACTGTGGAACGTGCTGGCGAACGGATACGTCCTGGATGCCTTCGGCGAGGCCACGGGAGCCGATGTCTCCGGCGCCACGGACGCATTGCGCAGCGCCCTGCGCAGCGCCCCGCCGGCGGCCGGAACACGTATGCCGGTGGTGTTGTGATGCCGCCGTTCCCACTTGATGCCTTCCTTGCCAGCCTGCCGTGGGTCATCGCGGGACTCGTGGTGCTGCTGGGAGTGACCTTCGCGGTTGCCGTGCGCCAGAACCGGCACTCCGTCATGGACACCGTCTGGGGCCTCGGCTTCGTGGTGGTGGCCGGCATCTCCTGGCTGCTCTCCGCCGGATACGGCGACGCCGGCAGGCGGCTGCTGCTGCTTGCCCTGATCGCGGTGTGGGGCATCCGCCTCGCCGTCCACATCGGGGCACGCGCGCGCGGCGGCCACGAGGACCCGCGTTACGTGGACATGCTTTCCGCAGCACCCGGATCACGCAACGTCTACGCCCTACGGCGGGTCTACTTGCCCCAGGGTGTGGTGATGTTCGTCGTCTCGCTCACCATCCAGGTCGGCATGTTCGCCACCGGAAGCCTGGGCTGGCTGGCATTCGCCGGTGTTCTGCTCTGGATCCTTGGCTTCGTGTTCGAGACGGTCGGCGACTGGCAGCTGACGCGGTTCAAGGCCGACCCCGCCAGGCGCGGCACCGTCCTCAACACCGGGCTGTGGCGCTATACCCGCCACCCCAATTACTTCGGCGACGCCGCCGTCTGGGCAGGGCTATTCCTCGTGGCCACCGATTCCTGGCCGGGTGTGCTGACCATCTTCTCCCCCGCCCTGATGATCTGGACTCTTGCCGGCAAGACAGGGAAGCCGCTGACGGAAAAGGCAATGTCTGCCCGGCCCGGTTACAAGGAATACATCGAGTCCACCTCCGGCTTCCTGCCCCTGCCGCCCCGGCGGCGGGTGGGCGGGCGCTGACGTGCGGGGCCCGGGAGTGACCCGGCCTGCCCTGGGGTGGGGGCCCTTGAAGTGGCGGCCGGATCCCAGCGACCGCTTCTACCGCTTCATCGTCCGCACCGGGTTGGCGCTGCGCTGGCTGTTCCGGATCCGCGTCCTCGTCACCGGCCGGGAGCACCTGCCGGCGCCCGGGCCACTCAGTGCCTCCGCCCGCAATGCCACCCGCGGACCCACCCGCGGCCGGTCCCGCGGCCGGTCCCGCGGCCCGTCCCGTCCGGTGTTGCCCGGCCAGGGCGCCGTCGTCGCGATCACGCACTTCGGCTACCTCGACTTTGCCTTTGCCGAGATGCTGCTGTGGTGGCACATCCGGGCCCAGCTGCGCTTCCTCGTCACGCAGGGCGCCGCCGACCACTGGTTAGCCGGGCCCGCGGTCAGCGCCGCCGGGCAGGTGGTGGTCGGGTACGGATCGGGAGCAGACGCCTACGACGCCGCGGTCGCCCGCCTGAGGGAGGGCGAATACGTCGCCGTCCTGCCCGAGGCCGGCGTGAGCCGCAGCTTCACGGTGCGCGAATGCAAGACCGGTGCGGTGCGGATGGCCGCCGAGGCCGGCGTGCCGATCATCCCGCTCTCCATCTGGGGCGCCCACCGGCTGATGACCCGCCACCATGCCTTCTCGCCGCGGCGCGCCTGGCGTGCCCCAGTCCGCATCCATATTGGAGCGCCGATCCTTCCCGGTTCGCTCCCGGACCCGGCCCACGACGCCCGGCCGGCGACGGCGCGCCTGGCCAAGACCCTGCAGGACGGGATCGACGCCGGCATGGCCGACTTCCCCCTGCAACCGGCCCCCGGGGCCTGGTGGATGCCGGCCGGTCTCGGTGGCGGCGCCCCCACGGAGGAGGAACGACGCCGGCTCGACGCGGCCGACGGTCCCCGGCGCGCAGGTGCCAAGCGCCGATAAGCCCGGATTCCGCCATCGTCTTGACTAAACTCCATGGGGTACAAAACGCACTCAATGGAGAGGTACACCTGTGGCAAGCACAGTCGTGACCAAGAGCGGGACCGAAGAACGCGGTCTCGCAGGGATAGCCCAACGAATGGCGGCTTGGACGGAGAGGTGGTTCCCGGACGCCTACATCTTCGCCCTCGCCGGCGTCGTCATCATCGCGGTGGCCGCATTGGCCATCGGCGCCACACCCCAGGCCATCGCCGACTCGTTCGGCAACGGCTTCTGGGACCTGACAGCCTTTACCCTGCAAATGGCCATGGTGGTCCTCACCGGCTACGTCGTGGCCACCTCCCCGCCCGTGGCGCGGCTGATCAACAGGCTGGCCCTCGTGCCGTCAACCGCGCGGACCGCGGTGAGCTTCGTTGCCGTGCTCGCCATGTCCGTGTCCTTCCTCAACTGGGGGCTCAGCCTGATCTTCGGCGGGCTGCTGGCCCGCGCGATCGCCCGCCGCAAAGACCTGACGGTGGATTACCGCGCCCTGGGCGCGGCGGCGTTCATGGGCCTCGGCGCCGTCTGGGCCCTGGGGCTGTCCTCCTCTGCCGCGCAGCTGCAGGCCACGGCGGCGTCGCTGCCGCCGGCGCTGCTGAAGATCACTGGCATCCTGGACTTCGGCACCACGATCTTTACCTGGCAGTCGCTGCTGACCCTGGCCATCCTGATGGCCCTCACCACCGTGATTGCGCACTTCTCCGCGCCCCAGGGCGGCTCGATCCGCACCGCTGAGGACCTGGGCGTGGACCTGGACGATGAGCCGGGCGAGTCCGCGCCGCGTTCCCGGCCGGGCGAATGGCTCGAATACAGCAAGGTCCTGCCAATCCTGGCCGGCGTCCTCACGCTCGGCTGGCTCGTCTCGCAGTTCCTGACCAAGCCATTCCTCAGCGTGGTCAGCAGCCTCAACGGCTATCTGCTGGTGTTCCTCATCCTGGGCCTGGTCCTGCACGGGACGCCGCGGAACTTCCTGCAGGCCGTCACGAAGGCCGTCCCGGCCACCGCGGGCATCCTGGTGCAGTTCCCGCTCTACGCGGCGATGGCGGCCATCCTGACCAAGGCCACGGGAACCGGCGGGATGAGCCTCTCCACACACCTCGCGGCGTTCTTCTCGGACATCGGCAGCGGCGGCGGCTTCGCCGTCGTCATTGCCCTCTACACGGCCGTACTGGGAATCCTGGTCCCCTCCGGCGGCGGAAAATGGCTTGTGGAGGCGCCCTACGTGATGCAGTCAGCCACCGACGTGCAGATGAACCTCGGCTGGACGGTGCAGATCTACAATATTGCCGAGGCGCTGCCGAACCTGGTCAACCCGTTCTTCATGCTGCCGCTGCTCGCGGTGCTGAGGCTGCGCGCCCGGGACCTGGTGGGCTTCACCTTCCTGCAGTTCATCTTCCACCTGCCGGTGGTCCTGCTGCTGGTCTGGCTGCTCGGCATGACCTTCGACTTCGTCCCGCCGGTAATGCCCAAATAGCTGTGTCTGACAGCAGTGTGCTTAACCCAAACTGACCCGCAGCTGTGGCTGCGGGTCAGTTTGGTTAAGGCCTAGGTCCGGTCGGAGACGACGAGCGTTTCCGAGCCTTGGACATGGGCCTTGCCGCTCTCGAGCAGCGGTTCGACGACGGCGCCCAGCGCCTCCATCGCGTCGTCCAGTTCCAGCATCACCGGGTGCTGGTAAGCGATCAGGGCCAGAAGATCCCGGACGGCGGCCCGGGCTTGATCCGCGCCGAGCTTGGGCTCGTGTCCGACGAAGACTTCAGTAGGCCCGGCCGAGCCGGCCGCACCGGCGCCGCCGTCGGCGTCGGCCCCGGGAATGCCCTGGGCGTAGCTGATGGCGAAACCCTCCAGCCGGCCCTTCCGGCTCGCCGCGATGCCCTGCCCGAAGGCACTGGCCTTGGGTGCCCGCAGCACGATCGCTCCGTGGGCGCCGCTGAGATCATCCAGGAACAGGCGCTGCACCGCGGCAACGCTCAACTCCCCCGGGCTGTCCCAGCCGTGCACGGCCGTGTAGTAGCGTCCCACGACGTCGCTGAGCTCCACCGAGCCCGTGGCCAGGTCTTCGACCTGGTCGGTGGCCGCGGACTCCGAACCGTCGCCGAACACCGGCAGTTTGAGCGGCGCCGGGTCAACGACGACGAGGCGGGAGCGCTGGATCGGGGCCAGGCCAGCGGCCTCGGCAAACGCCGCGCCGGGGGTGCCGGGCTCCACTTTGCAGCGCAGTTTGGACACGCCCGACGGCGACTGGGCGGCCTCGTGCCGCAGCATGCTCAGCAGCGTGGACCCGAGGCCGGCGCGACGGTGGTCCCGGGCAACCTCGATGTACGCCCAGAGCCGTTCCGGATGCAGCGAGGCCTCGTGGACCACGGCAGCCGCCACCGGGATGGCGACACCGTCCACGACGTCCTCGGCCACGATGCAGCGGCGCCACGGGGCATTGCCCGAGGGCGCCAGCGTGCCGCGGAACTGTCCGGCCTGGACGGTTTCCGGGCCGCCCCAGATTTCCAGCAGCGCGAGGTCGTCGCCCTCCCGCCATTCCCGGTATGCAATCGCCACGATCAGGCCCCGATCAGCCGTGCGGCCAGGTAACCCTCCACCTTGTCCAGGGAAACGCGTTCCTGGCTCATGGTGTCGCGTTCGCGGATGGTGACGGCCTGGTCGTCCAGGGTCTCGAAGTCCACGGTGATGCAGAACGGGGTGCCGATCTCGTCCTGGCGGCGGTAGCGGCGGCCGATGGCGCCGGCGTCGTCGAACTCGATGTTCCAGCTCTTGCGCAGCTGCGCCGCGAGGTCCTTGGCCTTCGGGGACAGGTCCTCGTTGCGGCTCAGCGGCAGCACGGCCGCCTTCACCGGTGCCAGGCGCGGATCGAGCTTGAGCACGGTGCGGATGTCCACGCCGCCCTTGGCGTTGGGAGCCTCGTCCTCGGTGTAGGCATCGATCATGAAGGCCATGAACGAGCGGGTGAGGCCGGCGGCGGGCTCGATCACGTACGGGGTGTAGCGCTCGTTGGTGGCCTGGTTGAAATAGCTCAGGTCCGCGCCAGAGGCCTTGGCGTGGGTGGAGAGGTCAAAGTCGGTGCGGTTGGCGATGCCCTCGAGCTCGCCCCACTCCGAGCCCTGGAAGCCGAAACGGTATTCGATGTCCGTGGTGCCCTTGGAGTAGTGGCTGAGCTTGTCCAGCGGGTGCTCGAAGAAGCGCAGGTTCTCTTCGCGGATGCCCAGGCCCGTGTACCAGGACATGCGTTCCTTCATCCAGTACTCGTGCCACTGCTCGTCGGTGCCGGGCTCGACGAAGAATTCCATCTCCATCTGCTCGAACTCGCGGGTGCGGAAGATGAAGTTGCCCGGCGTGATCTCGTTGCGGAACGACTTGCCGATCTGGCCGATACCGAACGGCGGCTTCTTCCGCGAGGTGGTCAGGACGTTGCCGAAGTTCACGAAGATGCCCTGGGCCGTTTCGGGGCGCAGGTAGTGCAGGCCTTCCTCGCTGGCGACCGGGCCGAGGTAGGTCTTGAGCAGCCCGGAGAATTCATGGGGCTCGGTCCACTGGCCGCGTGTGCCGCAGTTGGCGCAGGCGATGTCCTTGAGGCCGTTCTCGGCGGGGCGGCCCTTCTTCTCCTCGTACTCTTCCTCGAGGTGGTCCGCGCGGTAGCGCTTGTGGCAGGACAGGCACTCCACCAGCGGGTCGGAGAACACATCGACGTGGCCGGAGGCCTCCCAGACCTGGCGGGGAAGGATGACGGAGGAATCCAGGCCTACGACGTCTTCGCGGCCGCGGACCACGGACTGCCACCACTGGCGCTTGATGTTTTCCTTGAGCTCGGCGCCGAGCGGCCCGTAGTCCCAGGCAGAACGGGAGCCACCATAGATTTCACCGGCCTGGAAAACGAATCCCCGGCGCTTGGCGAGGGAAATGATCTGGTCGAGGACGGATTTTGCTGCCATGGGAACTCCAATTTTCTACAGGGCCGCTGGGTGCGGTCCGTGGTGTTGGCCCCGGGTCGCCGGCTGGTTGCCGGACGGGGCGGTACGAACAGTGCGATGCAAACTCCAAGCCTACCGGCCCTCTACCGCTTCAGCGCGCCCTTGGGCCAGGGCAGGGTGGCCAGGACGATGGCGCCAAGCGTCAGCACGGTGCCGAGGACCGTCGGGAGGGCGATCACCGTTCCGGGCACCGGCAATATCAGGTCCAGTCCGAGGGACCCCAGCAGCTGGCCGGCGATCATCCCGAGACCGGTGACCAGCACCCCCAGGCTGCGGACCAGGAGGGCGCCGATGCCGATGAAGATGCAGCCGAGCGGGCCGCCAAGGTAGTACCACCACTGCGTCGGGAGGGGGTTGCCCGCGCCGGCCACGGCGAGTTTGATCAGCCAGGCCACCCACAGCAGGACGGCTCCGGCGATGAAGTTCACGAGGGTCGCGGCGATGGGCGTGCCGTAGTGCACGGTGGCTGTGCCGTTCATGGCCTGCTGGAAACTCATGAGGAACCCGGCCAGGAGCGGAAGCAGCACGGGAACCAGCAGCTGAAGCCCGGATTCCCCGGCGCTGAACCTGGGCGACACCGCCCAGGCGACGGCGGCGACGGTGAGCACACTGCCGAGCACCCGAATCCCGGTAATGGGCCGCTTCCCCGCCGGTCCGATCCCCATCCGGTCCACCAGCAGCCCGCTGAGGGTCTGCCCCGTCACGGCGGCAACCGTGAAGAGGGCGACGCCGAGCAGTGCCACGGTGAACGACTGGGCGAAGACGAAGAAGGCCCCGATGCAGCCGGCCAGGACGTAGTACCGCGGAAACTGCCGTTCGCGCACGGCCGGCAGGATCCGTTTCAGGCCGGCCCGGCCCCGGGGCAGTGCCAGGGAAATGACCATCATGACCACCAGTCCGGTGCTGAAGCTGACGACGGCGGCGCCGATTCCGTCACCCAGCGCCACCCCGAGTGCGCCGTTGATCCGGCCCTGGATCGGGATGAACAGTCCGGTCGCGACGGCCATGGGCAGGCCGACGATCAGCGGGAGACGGGGGGTGTGGGTCATTGGTACAACCTTAGGTCAGGCATTATTGCTTGTATGAGCAATCCGGAATTCGAAGACATCACCATCCGCGACAGCATGATCCGGCTGGGCCAGCTGCTGAAACTTGCGGATCTGGTGGAGGACGGCGTGGAGGCCGCGGAACTGATCAAGAACGGGCTGGTGAAGGTCAACGGCGAAATCGACGAGCGCCGCGGCCGCCAGCTGCACGACGGCGACACTGTCACTGCGAACGGCCGTACCGTGCGGATCAGCGCGCCCCCGGCCGCCTAGCCGCCCGCGCGGGCGCGCCTACTTCTCGTGGCGCGCCTACTTCTTGGAGTTGAGCACCACGTGCGTGAGGAACTCCGAGACGTGGCCGATTTCCTGTTGGTTGATGCCGTGCCACATGCCCGTGTAGAGGACCTTGGTGAGCTTCACGTGCTTGCGGACCCAGCCGACGGTGTAGTCAATCTTGTCCGCGGTGATCACCGGGTCCTGCTGGTCCCGGCCCCAGAACAGCGGCACAGTGCCGTCCAGTTCGCCGTCGCGGAAGCTGGGGTCATCGCCGGCGTCGACGACAAATCCTGACAGGCCGATGACGGCGGCGAAGTCCGCCGGACGCTGCCGCAGCAACGTGGTGGCCATGGCCATGCCCATGGAGAACCCCAGCAGCGTCACCGACGGGTGGTTGGTCTTGACGCCGTCGAGCCAGTCCAGGACGTAACCGGCGGCTTCCTTGACGGCGTCGAGCGAGTAATCAATGGACGCCGTCAGTGGGAACCAGGTGAATCCCGGACCCATGGCGAGCGGGGCACGCATCGAGGCCACCGCGAAATCCTGCGGGAGCATCTCGGCCAGGCTCAGCAGATCCTGCTCGTTGGCGCCATAGCCGTGCAGCAGGACAAGAAGCGGCTTGCCGGCCCGTTCCTGCTCCGGCTGGGACCATTGGACGACAGGGGCGGGAAAGGCATCGGCTTGAGTCATGGGTCCATTCTTGCAGTTACCCTGTGGTAACAACGCTACGGTGGCGTAGCTTTGCAGGAACAGTGAGGATATGAAGGTGAGCGAGACCGAAGCCATGGAGAATTCACCAGACGCCTCAGCGGAGACCGCGGACACCGTCACCCACCCGTGGACCCGCTATGTGGCCATGGGCGACTCTTTCACGGAGGGCATCGGCGACCCGGAACCGGCCAGCCCGGGCGGTCATCGCGGCTGGGCAGACCGGGTGGCCGAGGAACTCAGCCGTGGGCACAACGACTTCGCCTACGCCAACCTGGCCGTCCGCGGCCGGCTCCTGCAGCAGATCGTGGACCAGCAAATGGCGCACTGCCTGTCCCTCAAACCGGACCTCATCACGCTCTCCGCAGGCGGCAACGACCTCATCCGCCCGGGTGGCGATCCGGACGTGCTGGCCGAAAAGCTGGACTCGGTGGTGCAGATCCTGAGCCTGGGCGGCGCCACCGTGGTCCTGTTCAACGGCCCGGACACCGGCTCGACGGTGCTGGGCCGGATCCGCAGCAAGGTGGCCATTTACAACGAGAACCTGCGCACGATCGCCGCGCGCCACGATGCCGTGATCGCGGACATGTGGTCCCTGCGCCAGCTCAACGACCCGCAGATGTGGAATGTTGACCGGCTGCATTTCTCACCGCTGGGCCACCACACGATCGCGGCCATGGTGCTGGACTCGCTGAACGTCCAGCACACCCTCCAGCCCCTCTCCCCCAAGCCGCTGCCACAGCGCAGTTGGCGGGAGGCGCGTAGCGGGGACCTGGTGTGGGCCAGGGAGTATTTTGTCCCCTGGGTGGTGCGGCGGCTGCGGCACCGTTCCTCGGGCGACGGCATGACGGCCAAGCGGCCGCTGGCGGGCCCGGTGTTCGGTCCCGGCGTTCCGCTTGGCTCCGGCGAAGGCCCGCCCGGCGCTGAGGACGCGGTACGGTCCTGAGCCTGCGGGGCATAAGCTGGAGGCACACTTCTCCGGCCCTACAGATGAGCCCGCAGATGAGAAGGCCCAGCAGCTGAAAGGCCCAGTACCGTGAGCAGTATGTTCTTCTGGATCATCGTGTTGTCCTTCCTGATTCCCGTGGCGATGCGCCTCTACCGCCGGTCCGTCCGCGGCCGGAACCAGGGCACACCGGGACAGTTCGGCCCGTTCCCCGGTAACCAGAACAACTCCGGTCAGAACAACCAGCCGCGGGATGGCTACACGCAGCAGGACTACTTTGGCGGCTTCGGCCAGCTGGGCGCCCCGAAGCAGCCGGGACCGGCCAATGAGCCGTACCCCAACCAGCCGTACCCCAACCAGCAGTATCCCAGTCCCCGGTTCCCCGACCAGCCCTTCCCGAACCAGCCGTACCCCGGCCAGCAGTACCCGAACCCGGCAGGCTACCAGTCCCCCGTTCCTTACGAGGACAGCCCCGAGTATCTGAACAACCCGCCGCAACCGCAGCGGCACGAACCGGCGCCGGCAACGGGACAGCCGCAGGCACCCCAGACTCCCCCGCCGCCGGGGGCCGCGCAGGGCTACCGGGCCCGCAAGCTGGCTGAACTCGACCAGCAGTACACCGACGGCAAGCTGTCCATGGAGGACTACATGGCCCAGCGCGCTGAAATCATGAAGGGCTAAGGCCCTGTTGGGCCGGCGAAGTCGACGTCGGCCGCGTTGACCGTTCCTGCCGTCCGCCCCGGGGCCCTGTGGTACTGCCAGTACAAGTTGGTGTGGGCCACCACCAGTTCCGGCGGCGGCGCGCCATAATCGCTCAGGTCCTCGGTGGTGTGGGCGTCGGCGACCAGCGTGACATCGTAGCCGCGGGTGATCGCGCCGTGCAGGGTCGAGCGGATGCACTCGTCGGTCTGCGCACCGGCCAGGAAGAAACGGCCGATGCCGCGATCGGCCAGCACGGACTCCAGGTCGGTCGCCTCGAAGGCGTCGCTGTACTCCTTGGCCACGAGCGGCTCCGAACCGCGGCGCGCGAGCTCCGGCACATACTGCCAGCCGTCGCTGCCGCGCGGGAGTTCCTCGCCGCTGTGCTGCACCCAGATGACGTCCACTCCGGCACCGCGGGCCTTGTCCACGAGGGCGGCGATGGTCGTGACGACGTCGTCGCGGCGGTAGGCCTCAGCGACGACGCCGACCTGCATATCGACGACGAGCAGTGCCGTGTTGGGGCGGTTGACGAGCGTGGTCATGATGCCTCCCGGATCCTGGCTGTCCCTGCCTGCCCACTCTAATCCCGTAGCCCGAAAGCAACGAGGGGTCACTTGCGGCCCATGATCCGGTCGCAGAATCATATGGGCGCTAAGTGACCCCGCGTTGCTTTTACGGAGAAGAAGAAGTGTCAGTCGACCTGGGGGAAGCCGAGGTCGATCACCGAGGTGGACGGGTCCGGCCAGCGGGTGGTGACAACCTTGCCGCGGGTGTAGAAACGGATGCTTTCCGGGCCATACATGTGGGTGTCGCCGAAGAGCGAATTCTTCCAGCCGCCGAAGGAGAAGGTGCCCACCGGCACCGGGATGGGCACGTTGACGCCCACCATTCCGGCCTCGACGTCGAACTCGAACTGGCGGGCGGCGCCGCCGTCGCGGGTGAAGATGGCCACGCCGTTGCCGAACTCGTTGTCGTTGACCAGCTTCACGGCGTCGGAGTACGTCTCGACGCGGACCACGGAGAGGACGGGACCGAAGATCTCGTCGTCGTAGACCTTCATTCCGGGCTTCACATGGTCGATCAGGCTGACGCCGATGAAGAAGCCGTTGGAGTCGAATTCGTGCTCGCGGCCGTCCACCACCACGGTGGCGCCTTCATTGGCAGCGCCGGCAACGTAGGAGGCCACCTTGTCGCGGTGCTCGGCCGTGATGAGCGGGCCCATCTGGGAGGCCGGGTCCGTGCCCGGGCCGATCGTGAGAGCGGCCATGCGGGTGCTGATTGCATCCACGAGGTCGTCGGCGATGCTGCCGACGGCGACGAGGACGCTGACTGCCATGCAGCGCTCCCCGGCGGAACCGTAGGCGGCCGAGACGGCGGCGTCCGCTGCCATGTTGAGGTCCGCATCCGGCAGGACCACCATGTGGTTCTTCGCGCCGCCCAGGGCCTGGACGCGCTTGCCGTGATCGGCGGCGCGCTTGTAGATGGACTGCGCGATCGGCGTCGAGCCGACGAAGCTGACGGCCTTGACGTCGGGGTGTTCCAGCAGGACGTCGACGGCCTCCTTGTCGCCGTGGACCACGTTGAGCACGCCAGCCGGCAGTCCGGCCTCGGCGAAGACCTGGGCGATGAAGATGGCGGAGGACGGGTCCTTTTCGCTGGGCTTGAGCAGCACGGTGTTGCCGCAGGCCAGGGCGCTGCCGATCATCCACAACGGCACCATGGCGGGGAAGTTGAACGGCGTGATGCAGGCGACGACGCCGACCGGCTGGCGGACCGAGTGCACGTCGACGCCGCCGGAGACCTGCTCGGAGCGCTCGCCCTTGAGCATGTGGGACAGCCCGGTGGCGAATTCGATGTTCTCCAGGCCGCGGGTGATTTCACCTTCCGCATCCGAGAGGACCTTGCCGTGCTCGCTGGTGAGCAGGGCCGCCAGTTCGGGCCGGCGCTGCATGAGCAGTTCACGGACCTTGAAGAAGATGCCGGTGCGCTTGGCCAGGCTCGTGGCGCGCCAGCCGGGCAGGGCGGCGCGGGCGGCCGCGACGGCCTCCTCGACGCGGCCGGCGGAGGCCAGGGCCACCTCTTTCTCCTGCTCGCCGGTGGCGGGGTTGAAGACGGGGCCGTAGCGCTCGGCGTCGGAAATCAGGGCGCCGTTGATGAAGTGCGGAATGCGTTCCATGGGGTGGGTCTCTTTCGTGAAGGGCAGGGCCGTGAAGGGGGCCGTAAAGCTCGGCCGTGAAGGGCTAGTTGGCGGGGTCGAAGGTGCCGTCGACGAGCTTGACGATCATCGAGCAGTCCTGGCCGGACTGGCCGGAATCGATGAGCCGCTGGAAGAGCTGCTGGACGTGCTCGCCGATTTCCAGCGGGGTGCCGGTGTCCCGCGCGGCGCTGATGGCCAGGCCAATGTCCTTGTTGGCCAGTTCGGTGGTGAAGGTCGGGGCGAAGTCGTTGTTGGATGCCGCGGTGGGCACGACGCCGGCCACGGGATACCAGGTGCGCAGCGCCCAGCTGTCGCCGGAGGAGACCGACGCGATGTCCCAGAAGACCTGCTTGTCCAGGCCGAGGCGGTCGGCGAGGACGGCGCCCTCGGCGGTGGAGGCGAGGTTGATGAAGAGCATGAGGTTGTTGCAGATCTTCGCGGCCTGGCCGGTGGTGGCGCCGCCGGTGGGAATGATGTTGGCCGCCATGGGGCGGATGTATTCGGTGGCCTCGGCAACGGCGCCGGCCTCGCCGCCTATCATGAACGTCAAGGTGGCGGCCTTCGCGCCGCTCATGCCGCCCGAGACGGGCGCGTCGACGAAGCGGAAGCCGGCGGCAGCGGCGGCGTCGTGCAGGGCCTGTGCGGAGGCAATATCAATGGTGGAGGAATCCACCAGCAGGGTCCGAGTGTCCGCGTGGGCCAGGACGCCGTCCTCGCCGAGGTACACGGCACGGGCGTGCTCGCCCTTGGGGAGCATGGTGAAGACGACGTCGGCGCCGGCGACGGCCTCGGCGATGGTGCCGGCGGCCTTGACTCCCCCGGCCTCGGCGGCGGCAACGGCTGCGGTGTTGAGGTCGAAGCCGCGGACCTCATGTCCGGCGTTTGAGAGGTTGACGGACATGGACCCGCCCATGTTTCCGAGTCCGATCCAGGCGATGACTGCCATGGCTTAAGCTCCTTTGCTTTGATGTGCTGCCGCGGTTTCGGCCWGAAGCCGAAACCGCGGCGTCCCGGTGTCCACCATCACACTCCTGCTAGAGTGCAATCAAGGGAAAAAATCACAGATGCCATGTGCACAAATGCACACTGGCGGCGCCGACTCCCGTATCCGTTGACGACACACTCGCTGAAGAGGGGACAAAAGTGGACTTGCGCCGGCTTCCGAGCCCCGATGACCTGCTGATTCTTTTGACGGTGGCACGGCTGGGGCGGTTCAACGCGGTGGCGGAGACGCTCGGCACCACCCACACCACCATCTCCCGCCGCGTCCTGGCCCTGGACAAGCAGCTCGGCGGCCGGACGCTGGAACGCAGCCCGCACGGCTGGGAGCTGACCGAACTCGGCAGCCAGGCCGTCGCGGCCGCGGAGGCCATCGAGGGCACTCTCGGCGCCCTGTCCAGCAGCATTGCCCGGTCCGGCGACGTGGTCTCCGGCTTGGTCCGGATCAGCACCCCGGATGCCTTCGGCGCCGAATTCCTGGCCCCGGCGCTCGTACGGCTGCAGAAGGCGAATCCGCTGCTCAACGTCGAGCTGCTCAGCGCCACCCGCAAGGTCAGCCAAAACCGCTCCGGCGTGGACCTGGAAGTGGTGGTGGGCAACATGGACACCGCAAACGCCCAGGCCATTTTCCTGAGCAACTATTTCCTCAGGCTCTACGCCAGTCCCGGATATGCGCAGGAGCACGGGCTTCCGGCAACGCTCGACGACGTCCGCCAGCACGGCTTTGTCTCTTACGTGGAGTCGGCGCTCCAGGTGGCCGAGCTGGGGCACCGCTCCACGCAGCTGCCGGTGCCGCGGTCCAGCTTCCAGGCCACAAGCGTCTTCGCCCAGCTGGAGGCCGTCCGGCGGGGCGCCGGAATAGGCTTGCTCCCCAACTTCCTCGTGGCCGGCCGGTCCGGCTTCCTGCCCGTCCTGCCGGACGATTTCCAGCGCCAGCTGCCCATCTGGGCAGTGGCCCGGCCCGAGTCGCTGCGTTCAGCCCCCGTCCGTGCCGTGCTGGAGGCGATCCGGACCGAGATTGCCGACCGCCAGGCAGTCCTGGCAGGCTGAGACAGCCTGGCAGGCGAAGCTAAGCTGGCACAAAAGGCAACAGCCCGGGTCCCGCAGTGCGGGTCCCGGGCTGTTGCCGTGTTAATTCGATGCTGCTTCTTGCCTACTTCTTGGAGGCGGCGAGGAGATCGGCCGTGCCCCGGGCGTCGGCTGCGTCCACGTCGCGGAGCGAGATCCCGCGGGTTTCCTTCAGGAAGTACACCGCCACCATCGTGACCACACAGGCGCCGAGGAGATAGATGGCCACCGGGACGGAGGACTTGTACTGGCTCAGCAGGGCGACGGCGATGATCGGAGCCAGCGAACCGGCCACAATCGAGGTGACCTGGTAGCCCAGCGAGACACCGGAGTAGCGCATCCGGGTCGGGAACATTTCGGCCATGAGGGCCGGCTGACCGGCGTACATGAGCGAGTGGAACAGCAGACCGATGGTGATCGCAGCGAGGATGACGAAGTCGTTCTTGGTGTCCATCATCGGGAAGGCGAAGAAGCCCCAGGTGCCGCCGAGGACAGCGCCGGCCATGTAGACCGGTTTGCGGCCGACGTTGTCCGAGAGCTTGCCGACCATCGGGATCACGGCGAAGTGGACCAAGTGCGCGACCAACAGCAGGAGCAGGATCCGCGAGGTGTCCGTCTGGACGATGACCTTCAGGTAGGTAATGGAGAAGGTGACCACGAGGTAGTAGAGGATGTTCTCGGCGAAGCGCAAGCCCATCGCGGTGAAGACGCCGCGCGGGTAGCGGCGGAAGACCTCGGCCACGCCGTAGCCCTTGTTCTCAACGGCGACTTCCTTTTGGGCCTCCAGGAAGATGGGAGCGTCCTTGACCTTGGTGCGGATGTAGTAGCCGACCAGCACGATCACGGCGGAGAGCCAGAAGGCGACGCGCCAGCCCCAGCTGAGGAAGTCGGCGGAGGACAGCAGGGAGGACAGCGTAAACAGCACGGCGGTGGCGAGCAGGTTGCCGAGCGGGACGGCGGACTGCGGCCAGCTGGCCCAGAAGCCGCGGGACTTGCTGGGGCTGTGCTCTGCGACGAGGAGGACGGCGCCGCCCCATTCACCGCCGACGGCGAAGCCCTGGGCGAAGCGCAGGAAGACCAGCAGCGCCGGGGCCCAGTAGCCAATCTGCGCGAAGGTGGGGAGGCAGCCCATCGCGAAGGTCGAGGCGCCCACCAGGATGATGCTGACCTGGAGCAGCTGCTTGCGGCCGAACTTGTCGCCGAAGTGGCCGAAGACAATGCCGCCGATCGGGCGGGCGATGAAGCCGACTGCGTAGGTGAGGAACGCGGCGATGATGCCGTCCAGTTCCGTGCCCGAATTGGGGAAGAAGATCTTGCCGAAGACCAGGGTGGCGGCGGAGGCGTAGAGGAAGAATTCATACCACTCAACCACCGTGCCGGCCATGGAGGCCGTTACTACCTTCTTCAGGCCGGACGATTTGACGTCCGTTTCTTCAGCGCGCCTCGCGGCGTTTTCCGTACTCATGAGAACTCCTTCGGTGTCGCCTTCGACACCCCGTGGACCATTGGACTGAGGACGCCCGTGATGTAGGGCACATGGCGTCATTCTCCATGAGTATGGACGCTCCCGCCCTGAGCCTCAACGGCCATTAGTGCAGAGCGCATCTGCAAAAATGCACAACTCATCCGGCCTAGTGGCCGAAGAAGGTCTCCCGCAACTGGCCGCTGAGCTGGGCGATCTCGGTCAGGAAGCCGTCGTGGCCGATCGGTGCTTCAATGATGTGCAGTTCCGGGCTGCCCGGCAGGGCCTCGGCCAGCTGACGGGACTGGGCCGGGAAATACAGGCGGTCCGAGTCCACGGCCGCCACCAGGAACTCGGCGGTGGCCGGGGCCAGGGCCTCACCGAGGCTTCCGCGCCCCCGGCAGACATCGTGGCTCATGAGGGCTTCGGTAATGGCGATGTAGCTGTTCGCATCGAAGCGCCGGACCAGCTTGCTGCCCTGGTGGTCCAGGTAGCTTTCCACCTGGTAGCGCCCGCGTCCGGCCAGCGATCCGGCTTCCAGCGGCGCCTCGGACGCCTGGGCGTTCCGGCCGAACCGGCCCTCCAGTTCGGCCGCGGAGCGGTAGGTGATGTGCGCGATGCGGCGGGCGAGGGCGAGCCCTGCTTCGGGTTCCGGGCCGCCGTAGTAGTCTCCGCCGTTGAAGTGGGGGTCCTGGCGGATGGCCAGGGTCTGGGCCTGCGCGAAGGCAATCTGTTCGGCCGTGCTGCTGGCGCCGACGGAAATCACGGCGCAGCGCCGGACCCGGGCGGGGTACGTGACGGCCCATTCGAGGGCGCGCGCGCCGCCGAGCGAGCCGCCCAGCACGGCGTACCAGCTGCCGATGCCCAGGGCGTCGGCCAACCGCGCCTCGGCGGCGGCGGTGTCCCGCAGGGTGACGAGCGGGAAGCGCGATCCCCAGGGGCGCCCGTCGGGGGCCGGGGTGGAGGGTCCCGTGGAACCGTGGCAGCCGCCCAGGATGTTGATTGAAACGACGAAGTACTTGTCCGTGTCCACGGGAGCTCCGGGTCCGGCGAGCTGTTCCCACCAACCGGGCTCCCCGCTGTCGCCGCGGGTCACGTGTGTGTCGCCGGTCAGGGCGTGTTCAATGAGGACGRCGTTGGAGGCGTCCGGATTCAGGGTCCCCCACGTCTCGTAGGCCAGGACCACATCCGGCAGCGGTATCCCTGATTCGAGCTGCAGGTCACCGATCCTGACGTACTGGACGGTCCCGTCCGAATGGCGGGACGGCTTGGTTTCGGGAACACCTGTGCGGGTGACGGCAATCGTCATGTGAGGACCTAACTTTGCGCTTGCCTGCCGCCAGCTGACCGGCAGGCCAGGTCTTCACCCGGGGCACCCCGCCGCAAAAGGAGGGTTGCCGGCCAGCAAGCCGGGGCTGTCACTGGCACTCATGACCTGGTACGAGTCTACGAAACAGGGTGCGGAAATCACGAAGATTGTGACTTTCATGTGACACCTCGGCCTTCTGAGAGCACTGCGGCCGGCCGCCCCGTTCAAGGGAGACCGGCCGCCGGCCGTCCGGCTTACCGGCCGTCCTGCTTACCTAGGCGCCCTTGGCCGCGCGGAATCCGGCGTCGAGGTCCGCGAGGATGTCGTCGATGTGCTCCAGTCCCACCGAAAGCCGCACCAGCCCGGGGTTCACCCCGGCGATCGCCTGCTGTTCGGGCGAGAGCTGGCTGTGGGTGGTCGACGCCGGGTGGATCACCAGGGACCGGACGTCCCCGATGTTCGCGACGTGCGAGTGCAGTTCGAGGGCATCGACGAACCGCTTGCCGGCCTCCGCTCCCCCGGCGATGTTGAACGCCACGACGGCGCCGGTCCCCTTGGGTCCGTACTTGCGGCCGCGCTCGTACCAGGGGCTGGACGGCAGCCCGGCGTAGGCGACCGATTCGACGTCGTCCCTCGCCTCCAGCCAGTGCGCCACCTGGGTGGCGTTGGCCACATGGCGTTCGACGCGCAGGCTGAGCGTTTCGATGCCCTGGGCGATGAGGAAGGCGTTGAACGGGGACACGGCGGAGCCGAGGTCGCGCAGGAGCTGGACGCGGGCCTTGAGGATGTAGGAAAGGTTCGCGCCCAGAGCGCCGTCCGCTCCGAGGTCGCGGGCGTAGACCAGGCCGTTGTAGGTGGGGTCCGGGGTGTTGAAGCCGGGGAACCGCTCCGGGTCCTTGCCGAAGTCGAACTTGCCGGAGTCCACGATCACGCCGGCGATTGCGGCGCCGTGCCCGCCGAGGTACTTGGTGGCGGAATGGACCACGATGTCCGCGCCCCATTCGATCGGCCGGATCAGGTAGGGGGTGGAGAGCGTGTTGTCGACGATCAGCGGCACGCCGGCCTCGTGCGCCACGCGGGAGATGCCCTCGATGTCCAGCACGTCCTGGCGGGGGTTGGAGACCACTTCGCCGAAGAACAGCTTGGTGTTGGGCTGGACGGCCTCCCGCCACTGGTCCAGGTTGTCCGGGTCCGCAACAAAGGTCACGGAGATGCCGAACTTCTTCAGCGTGTGGGCGAGCAGGTTGTACGTTCCGCCGTAGAGGCTGGGGCTGGCCACCACGTGGTCCCCGGCCTCGGCGATGTTGAGGATCGCGAAGGTCTCGGCGGCCTGGCCGGAGCTGAGCAGCAGGGCAGCGAGGCCACCCTCCAGGCTGGCCACCCGCTGTTCGACGGCGTCCTGGGTGGGGTTGCCGATCCGGGTGTAGATGGGGGCGAGCTCGGCGAGCGCGAAGCGGTTCGCGGCGCTTTCGGCGCTGGGGAACACGAACGACGTCGTCTGGTAGATGGGCAGGGACCGCGCGCCGGTGGCGCTGTCCGGCTCCTGGCCGGCGTGGATCTGGCGGGTTTCAAAGGACCAGGCGTTGGACATTGATGCTCCTCAAGGGACTGGGCACAGCACCGGCCAGGGCTCTTCGGCCCGAACCGGGACAGGCGCCGCGCTTGCCCTCCGGCGGGCGCCGGACGGCCAGGTCTTCACCCGGGGCACCCCACCGCGATACGAGGGTTGCCGGCCAGCAAGCCGGGGCTGTGTGCTGGCACTCATGACCTGGCTTCAGTGTAGGAATGGCGGCGGAGCCCTGGATAGCTTTGTGACGAAGATGAAGACGGTTGCCGTGGCGGCGCCTCCCGGGACGCCGCGCCCGCCGCGCCGGGACATCCCATGACGGTTAGGGGTGCCTAAGCTGAGAGGTCCATCACAAAGTGCCAAGATGATGGCATGCGCATGGATCACGTCTCTTACGCCTGTGAACACGATGGCTTGGCAGCCACCACTGAACGTATTGCGTCTGCCCTCGGCGTTGAAGCCGTGAAGGGTGGAGTGCACCCCCGTTTCGGGACACGCAACATGATTATCCCGCTCGCGGGACACAAGTACCTGGAAGTCGTGGAGGTCCTGAACCACCCGGCCTCAGACAAGGCCCCGTTCGGCCAGGCCGTCCGGGCGCGCTCGGAAGCCGGCGGCGGTTGGATGGGCTGGTGCGTCGAGGTTGACGATCTTGCTCCGTTCGAGGAGCGGCTCGGCCGCGCCGCAGTCAACGGCAACCGGAAGTTTCCCGACGGCCGCGAACTGGTCTGGAAGCAGATCGGCATTCTGGGGCTCATCGCCGACCCCCAGGTGCCGTACATGCTCAAGTGGGAGGGTGACCCGGAACTGCACCCGTCCAACGCCTACGCGAGCGATGTCAAGATGTCGGCACTGACCATTGCCGGTTCTGCAGCGCGCGTCACGGAGTGGCTGGGCGAACCGGTTGAAAAGCCGCTGGAAGACGTCGCCGTGAACTGGATCGCGCCGCACGGTACTCCCGGCATCCTTTCTGTCACCTTCGAGACCGCCTCCGGAGCGGTCACGATCTAACGCTCCACCTGCCCCACGCTTCGGCCGCCATCTCTTAGGTGCCAACGATGTCACCTAGGAGACGGCGGCCGAGATCATTTAAGGCCGGCCTAGGCGGGCCGGACCAGGAACTCAGCCCAGGAACTCAGCCAAGGCCCACGGCCTTGCCGAACAGGCTGAACCCCACGAACGCCACGGTGTCCAGGATGGCGTGCGCGATCACTAGCGGCATCACCCGTTTGGTCCGGATGTAGAACAGCGCGAAGATGACGCCCATTATCGCGTTGCCGATAAATGGGCCGAACCCCTGGTACAGGTGGTAGCTGCCGCGGAGCAGGGCGCTGGCGATGATTGCCGCCGGCACGCTCCAGCCCAGTTTCCCGAGCCTGTCCAGCAGGTACGCCACCACAATTACTTCCTCGACCACCGCGTGCCGGATCGCGGACAGGACCAGTACCGGCACGGTCCACCAGTACGCGTCCAGGGCGCTGGGGATGATCGACGTCGTGATCCCCAGCGCCCGGCCGGCGGCGTAGAGCCCGAGGGATGGAATGCCGATGAGTGCGGCGAGCCCCAGCCCCTGCAGGAGGTCCTTGCCGGGCCGGGCGAAGTCGAAGCCGATCTTATGGAACGCCGAGGTTCCGCGCTCTCCGGCCGGCCAGTGTTCGGTGAGGAAGTAGATCACGAGGGCCACCGGGACCAGGGCGAAGAAGATGTCCAGCATCTGGTAGGTGAGGTCGAAGTATTCGCGCGGGCTCTGCGAACGGTTCAGCGTGGATGTCCCCTGGGCCAGCGGTGCCGTGGTCATCTTGTCCAGCAACTGCACCAGGGAGTAGACCGCGGACTGCCCCAGAGACAACCCCAGGACAATCAACATTTCGAACCGCAGCCGACGGCGGGAGGGAACCAACATGTTTCTATCTTGCCTGCAGTTGCCGATAGTTTGCTGGTGCCCGGGGGCGCCGGCCGCGCCGGCACCCCCGGGTTTTTGGGAGCCCTATGCTTGGGGACTATGAGTGCGCCCCGGAAAATCATCATGATCCGGCACGGCCAGTCTGCCGCCAATGCCGACACCTCGATCTACAACCGTGTTCCGGACTACCGGATCCCGTTGACGCCGCTGGGCCTGGAGCAGGCCACCGCGGCCGGGGAGGAGGTCCGGCGCCAGCTGGACGGGCGCCCGGTGTGCGTCTACGTCTCCCCGTACCTGCGCGCCTACCAGACCCTGGAGGCGTTGAACCTCGGCCCGCTCGTGGAGCGGGTGATCGAGGAACCGCGCCTGCGCGAACAGGACTGGGCCAACTTTCAGATCGCCGGCGACATTGAGGACCAGAAGGAGCTCCGCAACGCGTACGGGCACTTCTTCTACCGCTTCCGCGAGGGCGAGTCCGGTTCCGATGTGTACGACCGGATTTCCTCCTTCATGGAAACCCTGCACCGGCACTGGTCCAAGCCCAGCTATGCCCCGAACGCGCTGTTCGTGACGCACGGACTGACCATGCGGCTGTTCTGCATGCGCTGGTTCCACTGGTCGGTGGAATATTTCGAGTCCTTGAACAACCCGGAGAACGCCGAGGTCCGCACCCTGCTGCGCACCCCGCACGGGAAGTACGAGCTCGACAAGCCCTTCACGCAGTGGGAGAAGAGGCGCGTGGACGAGACAGTCCTCGATGCACCTCCCATGGTGTTCTAGCCGGCTGCAGCCGGATCAGCGAGCCGCCTGGCTAACGGACGGGCTGCGCTGCGCCGGCCCGCCACACCGCGTGCGTCAAGGGGATGCCGGGCCGGTAGGCCAGGTGCGTGGCGGAAGGCGCGTTGAGCAGGTGCAGGTCCGCGCGGTGCCCGACGGCGATCGAACCCACCGCGCGTTCGCCGTCGACGTCGTTTCCGGCCTCCCGCCCCAGGGCCAGCGCGCCGCCGTAAGTCGCGGCGCGCACCGCCTCATGGACGCTGAGCCGCATCTGCAGCACGGCGGTGGTGACGCAGAACGCCATGGAGCTCGTGTAGGACGTGCCGGGGTTGCAGTTGGACGCCAGCGCCAGCTGCACGCCGGCGTCGAGCAGTTCCCGGCCCGGGGCCAGCGGCTGCCGAGTGGAAAGATCACAGGCCGGCAGGCACGTGGCGACCGTGCCCCGCGTGCCGCTGCCGCCGGCGGCGTCCCAGCCGGACCAGCTGGTGGCGAGGGCATCGACGTCCGCGGCCGAGAGGTAGTTCACGTGGTCCACGCTCGCGGCGCCGAATTCGACGGCCAGCCGGACGCCGGGGCCCTCGCCGAGCTGGTTGCCGTGGACGCGCAGCCCCAGCCCGGCGTCCTTGCAGGCCTGCAGGACCCGGCGGGACTGGTCCTCGTTGAAAGCGCCCTGCTCGCAAAAGACGTCGGCCCAGCGGACGTAGGGCAGGACTGCGCTGAGCATCGGTCCGCAGACAAGCTCCGTGTACTCCTCCGCGTCCATCCCGGCGGGCACGAGGTGCGCGCCCAGGTAGGTCACCTCGTCCGCCACGGTGGAGGCGATGCGGGCGCTGCGGGCCTCGTTCTCGAGGTCCAGGCCGTAGCCTGTTTTGGTCTCCAGGTAGGTGGTGCCCTGCGAGACGGCCTCCGCGACGCGGCCCATCGCCAGCCGGGTCAGGTCGAAGTCGCTCGTGCTCCGGGTGGCGCCGGTGGTGACGGCGATCCCGCCGGCGCTGTAACTCTGCCCCGCCATCCGGGCCTCGAACTCGGCCGTGCGGTCCCCCGCGAAGATCAGGTGGGTGTGCGAATCGACCCAGCCCGGCAGGAGCGCCCGGCCGCCGGCGTCCACTCTTTCGTCCGCGGCCGGGGCGTCGGCTGCGGGACCGAGCCAGGAAATCCGTTCCCCCTCGATCACCACTGCCGCGTCGCGGAGGACGCGGTGTTCCGCGTCCTGGGTCATCAGTTCGGCGATGTTGGTGATGAGGGTACTCATGGATCCATTCTTCAGCGCCGGATGGACCAGCGGGTCGCGGCCAGCGCCTCCGCTGTCCGGGATGCCGGACTAGCGTCCCGAGCCGGGGGCACAGACGGGGCCAGCGCTGCGGACCCCTGACCGGCCAGGATCAGACCGGCGGCCAGCTCCGCGATGCCGGAGGAGGTCTGGAAGCCGTACCCGCCCTGACCGGCGAGCCAGAAGAATCCGGTGGCCTCGGCGTCGAACCCCATCACAGGGACGCCGTCGGCGGCCTCCGTCCGCAGCCCCGTCCAGGCCGTGCGGACGCCCCGGATCCCGAGCGTCGTGATCGTGTTGAGCCGGGCGATGAGCCGTTCGACGTCGCCGGAGTATGGCCGGGCGTCCTCGGGCCCGCTCGGCACGTGCTCGGCGGGCGAGATCAGGACCTGGCCGTTATCGGGCCGGAAGTAGAAGCTGTCATCGGCCGCCGCCACCATCGGGCAGGCCTCCGGGAGCGGATTCTCGACGTCGACGATCGCCGCGGTGCGCCGGTACGGCTGCAGGCCGAGCTTCTCGACGCCGCTGAGGACGGCGAGCTCGTCGGCCCAGGCACCGGCGGCGTTGACCACGACGGCGGACTGGAAGCCTTCCTGTCCGGCGCCCAGTTCCCAGCCGGTGCCGAGCCGCTGGGCCGAATGGACCCTGGCGCCGGTGATGATGTCCACACCTCCCGCCTCGGCACGGCGCCGGTGGTCCTCGAGCAGCACGGGGGCGTTGCAGGCGAAGGATCCGGTGTCCAGGCCAGCGGCGCTGAAGGAGTCCGGGACCAGGGCCGGGCAGAGGTCCAGGGCCTCGGCGTGGGTGATCGGGTGCATGTGGCCGCTGGCCTCCGCCCGGACGGTGGCCTCGTCACCGATCAGCATGAAGCTGCGCGGGGTGAGCACCGGCTCCGGACGTTCGGCGTCCTGGGCGGCGATGAGGTCCAGCGTCCGGACGGTCAGTTCCTGGACCACAGGCGGGCCGTAGCTGGGAATCAGTTGCCGGGCCGAGCGGGCTGAGGTGTGGTAGGCCAGGGTCTGCTCGGCTTCGATCAGGGCCACGCTGCAGTGCCCGGCCAGTGTGGAGGCAAGGGACAGGCCGGCGATACCGCCGCCGACAATTACGACATCGTAATGAGCTGACATGGTCCCATCCTTGCAGATTGTCCCGTCACGCCGCGCCGAAACCTGCGCCCGTGCGGCCGGCGTCGAGGTGAACTTCTCCGGAGAGCACTGGTCCGTGGGTGGAATCACTCTGGCGGACTCCGGTCAGAACGAATCGGTCTAAGCCGCACACGCCCCGACTCATTCCGGCGCCGGGGAGCCGGTAATGAGGTCGAGGATTCTTCGGAGTGAATCGGGCCTGCCGGCCACTTCGATGTCCTCTTTGTCGGTGGTGAGCCGGATGGCCTGGAAGCCTTGATGGGTGATGTATTTCTGCTCCTTCCGGTCGATTTTCCGGGGCTCAGTGGACACCGTCGCCAGGGCGCTGAAGGTTGTGGGCCGGCCGGAGGGCTCGAGCGTGTCATAGACGGCCGGCTGGAACTTCATAACCGCTGTCCCCTCGAACGTGGCGACTCCCATATTCCAGATACCACTGAGGGATCCGGGACGTGAATCCGGCTCGCGGATGTAGACCAGGAGCGTGCCCTGGGAGTCGAGCCTGGCCGCGGCGTTGCGTTCCCGGCGTGCTTGGAAGTACCAGAGGACTGCCATGTAGACGGCCCACATCGCCGCGTTGGCGAGCACCCGTCCCAGCGGGTGACCCCAGCTGACGAAGAGGGCGATACCGGCGACCCACACAACTGCGGCTCCCAGTAGGACGACGAACTTGCGGTGAACAGCCATCCACTTCCTCATGCCGGTCATCGTCCGGGTCGGCTCAGCCACAGGAATCCGGCGGATACGACCAGAGGTATGGCAGGCAAATGGATAAGATCAAATCTTCCCCACGTCGCCATCACAACAAGCACAAGGAGGCTCAGCGCCAGGACCAGCCAAAATACCAGTCTCATACCGTTGGATTTCAGTGGAAGGGCCAGGAGGCCACAGCCCCGCGGAACATCAAAGCCGGCAGCCTAAGGCCGCCGGCAGATCGATGTGATGTTGCGGCATACGCCGCAATTCCCCCAATGAACACCGTAGCTCCCTGGTTAGAAACGAGTGATGACACTCAATTTACGATCGGGGTTGTCCACTAACTAGGGGAGCCTGCTGGTCATTTTTGTGACAAAGAGTCGGCAAGTCTGTCACGTGCAACCTTCACGAGTCGCCGGGACGCACTCCATCACGACAGCGGGTCTGGTTTGGTCCCGGGGCGTTGAAGAGTCCAGTGGCTCACAGTGTTGTCGGCAATTGGCATCTCCACCATTCCGAGTTTGGCGGCGACCTTCTTGGAATCCTGGTTGGTTGGATCGACCGTCGCGGAGATTGACCGGAGCATGGAGATATTGAAGACGTGGGCGAGCATTTCCCGCCCGATTTCGCTTGCATAGCCTTTGCGCCAGAACTTCTGGTGGAAGACATAAGTCAGTTCATCGAAGTCCCGATCCGGCGCCCCGACTACGCCGCAGTAGCCCACAAAGGTGCCAATGGATCGTTCGAAGAAGGCTGAGGTGCCATGTCCACGTTTCGCACCGCTGGACATGTCCCTCGTGGCCGCGTGCCGGCCGGGAACATGCCCTTCCCTGGTCCGCACGACTGGACATGTCCCCTCGAGGCCGCGGGCCGGCCCGGGACATGCCCTTCGTTGGTCGTGGCCGTTGGACATAGTGGCATTATGTCCAGTCCTCGCTGCCGGAGCTGGGCATGTCCCGCGGACAAGCCACTGGCGGGAAGCCGGGATAAACGAGCAAGGCCGGGCCCCTGGAGTGAGGCCGGGCCCCGTGGAGCCCGGCCTCAGCGATCAGGCGGCGCCGGCTGCGGCGACAGCCGCGCGGCTGCGGACGAACGCCTGGACGCAGGCCTCGACGTCGTCCGTGCTGTGCGCAGCGGAGAGCTGGACGCGGATCCGGGCGGCGCCCTTGGGCACCACCGGGTAGCTGAACGCCGTGACGAAGACGCCGTTGTGGAGCATGGCGTCGGCCACCTTGGCCGCCATGACGGCGTCGCCGAACATCACCGGGACAATCGCGTGCTCGCCGGGGAGCAGGTCGAAGCCTTCCTCGCTCATGCGGTTGCGGAAGAGCTCAGCGTTCGCGAAGAGCTTGCCGCGCAGTTCACCGGAGTTTTCCACGAGGTCCAGGGCCTTGAGCGTGGCCGCGACGATCGCCGGGGCCAGCGAGTTGGAGAACAGGTAGGGGCGGGCCTTCTGGCGGAGCATCGCGATGACTTCACTGCGGCCGGAGACGTAGCCGCCGGACGCGCCGCCGAGGGCCTTGCCGAACGTGCCGGTGTAGATGTCCACGCGGTCCGAGACGCCGGCGTGTTCCGGCGTGCCGGCACCGGTGGCGCCCATGAAGCCCACCGCGTGGGAATCGTCCACCATGACCAAGGCGTCGTATTTTTCGGCGAGGTCGCAGATCGCCTCGAGCGGGGCCAGGAAGCCGTCCATCGAGAAGACGCCGTCCGTGACGATGATCTTGCGGCGGGCCGGGTTCTCCTGCGTGGTGGCCGCGATCAGCTTTGCCTCGAGGTCCGCCATGTCCTGGTTGGCGTAGCGGAAGCGCTGGGCCTTGCAGAGCCGGATGCCGTCAATGATGGAGGCGTGGTTCAGGGCGTCGGAGATGACGGCGTCTTCCGGGCCGAAGAGGGACTCGAACACGCCACCGTTGGCGTCGAAGCAGCTGGAGAACAGGATGGTGTCCTCGGTGCCGAGGAACGCCGAGACGCGCTGCTCCAAGGCCAGGTGCAGGTCCTGAGTGCCGCAGATGAAGCGCACGCTGGCCATGCCGAAGCCGCGCTCGTCCATCGCGGTCTTCGCCGCGGCGATGATGTCCGGGTGGTCGGCGAGGCCCAGATAGTTGTTGGCGCAGAAGTTCAGCACGTCGGCGCCGGATTCGCCGATCTGCCCGGCCTTGATCCGGTTGGCCTGCGGCGAGTCGATGTGCCGCTCGGTCTTGAACAGTCCGGCGCTGCGGATCTCATCGAGTTCGTGCTGCAGCTGGTCCTTGATGGCGGAATACATGGGTTGGCTCCTCAGCTGGTTGGATGCGGGGGCAATTCGTGCGGATCGGGAAGGGGGTGTCTGGCAGGGGCTTCTGAAACTGGCTGGCCTAGAAGACGGTCCAGTCGAGGACCACCTTGCCGCCGACGCCGGCGCGGGCCACCTCGAATCCCTTTTCCCAGTCGGTGGCCGGCAGCGTGTCCGTGACCACGGCCGAGATGTTCGCGTGCAGGGCCGGGCTGGAGGAGAGCATAGCGCTCATCGCGTACCACGTCTCGAACATTTCGCGGCCGTAGATGCCCTTCATGGTCAGCATGTGCGTGACCACCTTGCCCCAGTTGATGTCGATGGACTGGCTGGGCAGTCCCAGCATCGCGATCCGGCCGCCGTGGTTCATGTTGTCGATCATCTCAGGCAGCGCGGTGGGGTGTCCCGACATTTCCATGCCGATATCGAAGCCTTCGCGCATGCCGAGTTCGCGCTGGGCGTCCTTGACGCGCATCTTCGAGACGTCGATCGCGAGGTCGACGCCGAGCTGGCGGGCCAGTGCCAGCCGGGGCGCGGAGACGTCGGTGATCGCGATCTTGCGGGCGCCCGCGTGCCGTGCGACGGCGATCGCCATCAGGCCGATGGGTCCGGCCCCGGTGATCAGGACGTCCTCACCGACCAGCGGGAAGCTCAGGGCGGTGTGGACGGCGTTGCCGAAGGGGTCGAAGATCGCGCCGAGTTCCGGGGTGACGGAGGGATCCTGGTGGACCCAGACGTTGGTCTCGGGGATCACCACGTACTCGGCGAAGGCGCCGTCGCGCTGGACGCCGACGCTGACGGTGTTGATGCACATCTGCCGGCGGCCGGCGCGGCAGTTGCGGCAGATCCCGCAGACGATGTGGCCTTCGCCGGAGACCCGGTCCCCCACCTTGACGTCCAGGACGTCCTCGCCGGTCTCCACGACCTCGCCGTAGAACTCGTGGCCGGCGATCAGGGGGGCATTGATGATGCCCTGGGCCCAGGCGTCCCAGGCCTGGATGTGCAGGTCCGTGCCGCAGATGCCGGTGGTCATGACGCGGATCTTGACGTCGCCGGGGCCGGTCTTCGGCTCGGGACGGTCGACGAGCTCGAACCCTGCGTGGGCGCCGGCCTTGTAGAGAGCCTTCATGGGCCTTCCTAACTGTGCTTTTCGGTTTCTGCTCCGCGCGTTCTGTTCCGCTGCGTGGCACGGGCGTGTGGGACAACTCACCCCATTAGACCCACCAGAAAGCATTAGCACAACCGAATTTTTCTCAATCGACGAATTAGGAATTGCTGTTGCATAGAATGGCTGGCATGGAAATCCACCAGCTGGAGATGTTGCGCGAACTCGGAGCCCTGGGCAGCGTCAAGGCCGTCGCCGAAACCCTCCTCGTGACGCCGTCGGCCGTGTCCCAGCAATTGGCCGCCCTGCAGAAGACCGTAGAGGTGCCGCTGACCCGCAAGGAGGGCCGGAACCTGGTGCTCACCGAGGCCGGCCAGGTCCTGGCGGACGCCGGAGCCGCGGTGGTCAGTGCGATGGCGGATGCGAAGATGGCGATCGGCGCCTACCACGGCTCGCCGGTCGCGCCGGTGACGCTCAGCGGATTCCACAGTGCCGGGCAGGCGCTGTTCGCGCCGCTGGCCCGGCTCCTGGACGGCCCCGGCCAACCCCGGATCCTGCTCTCCGACGAGGACGTCGCGCAGCAGGATTTCCCGGCCCTGACGGCGCGCTATGACCTGGTCCTGGCGCACCGGATGGATCACAGCCCGCGCTGGCCCGAGGAACGCGTTGCCGTGATCCCGCTCGCGCACGAGCCGCTGGACGTGGCGCTGCCGGCCGGGCACCGGCTGGCCGGCCAGCGGGCGGTGACGGCTGACGACGTCGTGGGCGAACCCTGGGTGACGAGCCGCGCCGGCTACTCCCCCGCCGACGTGCTCTCCGCCGTCGCGGCGGTCTCCAGCCGCGAGCTGAACATCGTGCACCGCATCAACGACTACTCGACCGTGGCGGCGCTCGTGGCGGCCGGCGGCGTGATCGGCCTGCTGCCGCGGCACACCGCGCGGCCGGTGCTGAACCCGGACATTGTGCTGCGGCCGCTGGAGGGCATCAGCACCCGGCGCCGGATCGATGTCCTGGCCCGGCCGGAGAACCTTAAACGCACATCGGTCATGATGGTCTGCGAAGCGCTGCAGACCATCATGACCGATTTAGTGGGCGGCTAGGGCCTAGCCTTCGACGCCGAGGCGCTGGAGGATCAGCTCGCGGACGCGGCCGGCGTCGGCCTGCCCGCGGGTGGCCTTCATGACGCCGCCGACGATCGCGCCGATCGCCTGGACCTTGCCGCCGCGGATCTTGTCCGCGACGTCGGGCTGCGCGGCGAGGGCCGCGTCGATGGCTTCCAGGAGGGGTGCGTCGTCGGAGACCACGGCGAGGCCACGCTTCTCGACGATTTCCGCCGGGGTGCCCTCGCCGGCGAGCACGCCGTCCAGGACCTCGGAGGCCATCTTGTTGTTGATCTTGCCGTCCTCCACCATCTTGTTCAGTTCCACGATGGTGGCCGGTGCGACGCCGAGCTGGCCGGGATCGACGTCGGCGTTCTTGGCGCGTCCGACGATCTCGCCCATCCACCATTTGCGGGCCACGGTGGCCGTGGCGCCGGCGGCGATGGTTTCCTCGATCTCGTCCATGACGCCGGCGTTGACGACGTCGCGGAACTCCAGGTCCGAGTAGCCCCAGTCGGCCTGCAGGCGCTTGCGGCGCGCGGCCGGCGGCTCGGGCAGGGTGACGCGGAGTTCCTCGACCCATTCACGGGACGCGGTGATCGGAACCAGGTCAGGTTCCGGGAAGTAGCGGTAGTCGTCGGCGTCGGACTTGGCCCGGCCCGACGTCGTGGTCCGCGTGTCCTCGTGCCAGTGGCGGGTTTCCTGGGTGACCGGCTCGCCGGAGTCCAGCACGGCGGCGTGCCGCTGGATCTCGTAGCGGACGGCGTGTTCGACGGCGCGCAGCGAGTTGACGTTCTTGGTTTCCGAGCGGATGCCAAACCGTTCCCGGCCGTGCGGGCGGAGCGAGACGTTGGCGTCGCAGCGGACGTTGCCGCGTTCCATCTTGGCGTCGGAGACCCCGAGGTTCTTGACGATTTCGCGGACGGCTGCCACGTAGGCCTTGGCGAGCTCGGGCGCGCGGCTGCCGGCGCCCTCGATCGGCTTGGTGACGATCTCGACCAGCGGCACGCCGGAACGGTTGTAGTCCACCAGGGAGTAGTCCGCGCCCTGGATGCGGCCGGTGGCGCCGCCCATGTGGGTCAGCTTGCCGGCGTCCTCCTCCATGTGCGCGCGTTCGATCTCGACGCGGAACACGGTGCCGTCGGAGAGTTCGACGTCCAGGTAGCCGTCGTACGCGATGGGCTCGTCGTACTGGGAGGTCTGGAAGTTCTTCGGGGTGTCCGGGTAGAAGTAGTTCTTCCGGGCGAAGCGGCACTTCTCGGCGATCTTGCAGTTCAGCGCCAGGCCGATCTTGATCGAGGACTCGATCGCGGTCTTGTTCACCACCGGCAGCACGCCGGGCATGCCGAGGTCCACCTCGTTGACGTTGGTGTTCGGCTCGTCGCCGAAGACGTTCGGCGCGGAGGAGAACATCTTGGTCTTGGTGTTGAGCTCCACGTGGACCTCGAAACCCAGGACGGGATCGTACTTCTCCATCGCCTCTTCGAAGCTGAGGGTTGCGTCAGTCATTAGTGTGAACCTCCGTGGCTCGCGGGGGCGCCAGCAGCCGCCGGTGCGGAATCGGTCAGTGACGGAGCCGTCAATGAAGGGGCACGGTCCAGCAGCGGGCCGCCCCACTGCGCCTCGAGCAGGGATTCGAGGACCGCTCCGACGCGGTAGAGCCGGGCGTCCTGGCGGGCCGGGGCCAGCAGCTGGATGCCCACGGGCAGTCCGTCCTCGTCGGCCAGGCCGCCGGGCAGGGACAGGCCCGGGACGCCTGCCATGTTGGCCGGGATGGTGGCGACGTCGTTGAGGTACATCGCCAGCGGGTCGTTGAGCTTCTCGCCCAGCTTGAACGCCGTGGTCGGCGCCGTCGGGGAAATCAGCACGTCGGCTTTCTCGAAGGCGGCGTCGAAGTCGCGCTGGATCAGGGTGCGCACCTTCTGGGCCGAGCCGTAGTAGGCGTCGTAGTAGCCGGCGCTCAGGGCGTAGGTGCCCAGGATGATGCGGCGCTTGACCTCGTCGCCGAAGCCGGCGGCGCGGGTGGCGCCCATGACCCGTTCGATCGTCATGGGACCGTCCTTGGGCAGGACCCGCATGCCGTAGCGGACGCCGTCGAACTTAGCCAGGTTGGAGGACGCCTCGGAGGGCATGATCAGGTAGTAGGCGCCCAGGGCGTACTTGAAGTTGGGGCAGGAAACCTCGACGATCTCGGCGCCCGCGCCCTTGAGCAGCTCGAGGGATTCGTTGAAGCGGTTCTCGACGCCGGCCTGGTAGCCCTCGCCGTGGAGCTCCTTGATGATGCCGATCTTCATGCCCTCGACGTTGCCGGTCCGTGCCGCGGCCACGAGGTCCTCGAGCGGATCCGGCAGCGAGGTGGAGTCGCGGGGGTCGTGCCCGCCGATCACCTGGTGCAGCAGGGCCGAGTCGAGGACGGTGCGGGACACCGGGCCGATCTGGTCCAGCGAGGAGGCCATGGCGATGGCGCCGTAGCGGGAGACGCCGCCGTAGGTGGGCTTGACGCCGACCGTGCCGGTGACGGCGCCGGGCTGGCGGATGGACCCGCCGGTGTCGGTGCCGAGGGCCAGCGGGGCTTCGAAGGCCGCGACGGCGGCAGCGGAGCCGCCGCCGGAGCCGCCGGGGATGCGGTCAAGGTCCCACGGGTTGTGCGTGGGGCCGTAGGCGGAGTGTTCGGTGGAGGAGCCCATCGCGAACTCGTCGAGGTTCGTCTTGCCCAGAATCGGCATCTTGGCGGCGCGCAGGCGCTCGACGACGGTGGCGTCGTAGGGGCTGTGCCAGCCTTCGAGGATCTTCGAGCCGGCCGTGGTGGGCTGCCCGATTGTGACGATGAGGTCCTTGACGGCGATCGGCACGCCCGCGAGCACGTGCAGCTCTGCGGCGGCGGCACCGCCGGCGGCGCGGATCGCGTCAACTTCGGCGGCGACGGCGAGCGCCTCGTCGGCGTTGACGTGGAGGAAGGCGTGGACCTTGCCGTCGACGGCGGCGATGCGGTCCAGGTATGCCTGGGTGACCTCGACGGCGGTGATCTCGCGGGCTGCCAGCTTCTCGGCGAGTGTGGCGGCGGAGAGGCGGATCAGTTCGTTGTTCTCAGTCATGGTCTTAGTCCTCATCCAGGATTGCCGGGACCTTGAAACGGCCTTCGTACGCGTCGGGGGCACCGGAGAGGGATTGCTCGGCCGTAAACGTGTGGCCCACGACGTCCTCACGGAACACATTGGTCAGCGGAATCGGGTGGGACGTGGCCGGGACGTCATCACCGGCGGCTTCACTGACGGACTTCACTGAATCCACGATGACGGCGAGTTCGCCGGCCATCCTGTCCAGCTCTTCAGCACTCATCTCGATGTGCGCGAGTTGCGCGAGATGCGCGACGTCGTCGCGGTTGATCGCAGCCATGGATCTCCCCTGCAAAGTATGGATAATTTTCCGTCCCAGTCTACGTGGGTTGAACCGTGGTTACTGTCCGGCGCCTGGAACGACGACCACAAGCAACGCGGGGTCACTTACGGCCCATCCGGAGGTCCCGAATGGGCCGTAGTGACCCCGCGTTGCTTGGTGTTGTTGGGTTTGCTAGCCGATGCCGATGGCTCCGGTGAGGACTCCTACGCCGAGCATGACCAGGGAGATCACGGCCGTGCGCCAGAGGACCTTCTTGTGGTGGTCGCCCAGGTCCACCTTGGCGAGGGAGACCAGGAGCAGGATGGCCGGGACCAGGGGGCTCTGCAGATGGAAGGGCTGGCCGGTGATGGAAGCGCGAGCCATCTCGGCGGCGCTGACGCCGTAGTGGGCCGCCGTCTCGCTCAGGACCGGCAGGACGCCGAAGTAGAAGGCGTCGTTGCTCATGAAGAACGTCATCGGGATGCTCAGGACACCGGTGATGATGGCCATCAGCGGGCCCATGTCGGACGGAATGATCTGGACCAGCCATTCCGACATTGCCTTGACCATGCCCGTGCCGTTGAGGACGCCGGTCAGGACGGCGGCGGCCATGACCATGCTGACGACGGCGACGATCGATGGTGCGTGCGCGATCAGCTGGGCGCTCTGGTCCTTGACCTTGGGGAAGTTGACCAGCAGGGCGATGGCGGAGCCGACCATGAAGACGAACGGGAGCGGAACGACGTTGGCGACGAGCGTCACCATGACCGCGACCGTCAAGCCGAGGTTGAACCAGAACAGCTTGGGACGGAGGGTCTTGCGGTTGGGGTCCAGGGCGGTGTCGGCCATGGCGGAGTCGCGGTCGTCAACCAGGGAATCGGTGCGTTCCAGCACGGCAACGGAGGATCCCTCCGGGGCGAGCCCCGCGGGCGAGGCTCCGGGTCCCTTGCGGCCGCCGCGAGTGCCGGAACCGCCGGTCGCGCTGGAACCGGCTGTGCCGCCGTCGAACGATTCAGCTGTATCCGGGACGCCCCAGATCTCGGGAGCGGTGCTGCGGAGGCGGTTGCGTTCCTGCAGGCCGAGCATCCAGGAGAAGACCAGCACCACAATGAGTCCGGCGATGAGGGACGGGACCATGGGCACGAAGACATCGTTGACGTCGAGCTTCAGCGCGGAGGCGGCCCGGGCGGTGGGTCCGCCCCAGGGCAGGATGTTCATGGTGCCGTTGGCCAGGCCGGCCACGCAGGTCAGGACCACGGGGCTCATCTTGAGCCGCAGGTAGACCGGCAGCATGGCCGCGGTGGTGAGGATGAAGGTGGTGGAGCCGTCGCCGTCGAGCGAAACCGCTGCTGCGAGGATGGCCGTGCCGAGGACCACCTTGGCGGGGTCGTTACCGAGCTTGCGCAGGATGAACCGGACCAGGGGGTCGAAGAGCCCGACGTCGATCATCAACCCGAAGTAGATGATCGCGAACATCAGCAGCGCGGCCGTGGAGGTCATGGACTTCATGGAGTCCAGCACCATGGGGCCGATGCCGAGGCCCGCGCCGGCGAAAAGCCCGAAGACTGTGGGAACGATGATGAGCGCCAGTACGGGCGTCAACTTCTTCGTCATGATCAGCACCATGAATACCGCGATCATGGCGAATCCTAGTAATACCAGCACGGCCGGCTCCTTCTTCGTTGAATGACACCACTCCGATGTGATGCGCACTACAGACGTTAGAGTGGCGCCCGTCACGACTGGGCCTTTGGCTCAATTGATTGGCATACTGCTTATTGGATGCATTTTGCGCATTTTGCTCACGTCCGTACCAACCCCAGGCAGGAGCCCGATGAAGCGCCGCACAGCTCTGCCGGCCCTGCGCTTTTCGACCCAGACACTGTTGCTGCAGCTCGGCGTCGTCGCGCTGGTGGTGCTGCTGAGCAGTGCCGTCCACGCCTGGCTGACCTACGACCGGCTGGGCCGGGAGGCGGAGAGCCAGGCGCTGACCCTGGCCCGGACGGTGGCCTCGGACCCGTCGGTGCGGGCAGAGGTCCAGTCCATCAGCGCCCTTCCCGCCGCTCCCCCGGCGGCCGAGCTGTTGTCCGGTCCGTTGATGGCTGCCGCGGAGGGTGCCCGGACCCGCACCGGGGCGCTGTTCGTGGTGATTACGGACGAGACCGGCATCAGGCTGGCGCATCCGGACGCGGAACGGCTGGGCGAAAAGGTCAGCACCGACCCCTCGGAGGCCCTCGCCGGCCGGGAGGTCACCACGCGAAACACTGGCACGCTGGGCCCGTCAGCCGGCGCCAAGGTCCCGGTGTACGGCCCGGACTCCGGAGCGGTGGTTGGTGAAGTGAGTGTGGGGTACTCCACCGAGACGATCAGCCAAAGCCTGGCCCGGGACATCATCCCCATCGCCGCCACGGCCGCCGGCGCGCTGCTGGCCGGCGTGCTGGCCTCCTTCCTGCTGCGGCGGCGGCTCCAGCGACTGACGCTCGGGCTGGAGCCGGAGGAGATCAGCACCCTGGTGCACGACCAGGTGGCCGTGTTGCAGGGGGTCGACGACGGCGTGATCGGCGTTGCGGCCGACGGTAGGGTCAGTGTTTTCAACGCCGCCGCCCAGCGGCTGCTCGGTGTTCCCGACCTCGCGGGCACCGCCTGGGCCACCGCGCCGGTGCCGCCGCAGCTGAAGGCCCTGACCCGGGCCGATGCGGCGGAGGGTGAGGCGGTGGAGCTCGTGGCCGGCGGCCGGGTCCTGGTGGCGAGCGCCCGCAAGGCCCTGCATCGTCGCGAGGACCTGGGCTGGGTGGTGATGCTCCGGGACCGGACCGAGCTGCAGCAGCTGACGCGCCAGCTCGACGCCGTCGGCACCATGTCCGCGGCCCTGCGGGCGCAGCGCCACGAATTCGCCAACCAGCTGCACACGATCGCTGGCTTCATGAGCATCGGCCAGCCCCAGCAGGCCCAGGACTATCTCGCCAAACTGGCCGGCACCGGGCCACTGGCGTTCCCGGTGGACCAGGGCGAGCTGCTCCAGGATCCCTACCTGCAGGCCTTCCTGGGCGCCAAGGGCGTCGAGGCGGACGAGCGCGGCGTGAGCCTGCGCCTCGGCCCGGAATCCGTGGTCCGCGGCCACGTCACCGAACCGCAGGACGTCACCACCGTCTTGGGGAACCTGATCGACAACGCAGTGGACGCCGCCGTCGCCGGTTCGGCGGCCGAGCGCTGGGTGGAAGTGGAAGTGCTGGACGAACCAGGCATCAACGGGGGCGCCGGCACACTTCACATTGTGGTGGCGGATTCCGGCGACGGCCTGGGCGCCGGAATGACAGCCGCGGAGGCCGAGGCGGTCTTCGCGGAAGGCTATACAACCTCGGACCGGCCGGCCCGGGCGGGCGCCGGGCAGGGCCTGGGACTGGCGCTGTCCCGCCAGCTCGCGCGCCGCCGCGGCGGAGACGTGCGGGTGCTCGAAGCCGGCTCCCCCGGCGGCCCGGGCGCCGTATTCGTCGCCACCCTGCCGGGAACCACCGAACCAGGGCCAACGCTGCCGGGAACCACCGAACCGGGTGCCACTGAGCCGGGTACCACTGATACACGCCGAGAGGACAACGATGTCTGAGGATTTCAGGGTGCTGATTGTCGACGATGATTTCCACGTCGCCAAGCTGCATGCCGCCTACGTGGATTCGGTGGCCGGCTTCCTGGCGCTGCCGCCGGCCGGCTCGGCGTCCCAGGCGCTGCAGGCCATCCACAGCCTGCGCCCGGACCTGGTGCTGCTGGACGTCTATCTCCCGGACGCCTCGGGCCTGGACCTGCTGCACCAGCTGGACGTCGACACAATGATCCTCAGCGCGGCCTCGGACACGGCCTCGCTGCGCCTCGCGTTCCGTCGCGGGGCACTGGGCTACCTGCTCAAGCCCTTCACGGCCGAATCCCTTTCGCAGCAGCTGCGCTCCTATGCACGCTACCGCCGGATCCTGGCCCAGCCGGGCTCCGTCAGCCAGGAAACGGTGGAGCGCGCCAAACGCGCCCTGATCCCGGGCGACGTCGTCGCCTCTGCGCGTCCCCGCTCCGCCACCGAGGCCGCGGTGCTGGAATCCCTGGTGCCCGGCGAGCAGTATTCGGCCGCCGACGTCGCCGCCCGGGTCGGTGTGTCCCGGGCCACCGCCCAGCGGTATCTGTCCGCGCTGGCAGACGACGGCGCCGTCGACATCCAGCTGCGCTACGGCACCACCGGGCGGCCCGAGCACCGCTACGGGATCCCCGCCGCAACCGGCCACTAGAAACGCAGGGCGCTTGTTGGTTGCGGGGTCACTGCGGCTGGCCGGCGGCGTCGTCGGGCCGCTTCTGGGCTGCCGCCTGCTCCGCCTCCACGGCCCGGTGGATGTTGCCGTGGATCATGTCGGTCCCGATGCGCTCGATCGCGCCGTCGCGCTCCAGGATCGCCCGAACCGCGGGCTTGAGCCGGGTCAGGCGTAAATTGACGTCCGACTCGCGGGCGAGGATCACGATGTCCGCCATCTTTGCTGCCCCCTGGGAGTCGACGAAGTTGATCCCGCCGCAGTCGAGCACAATCCCTGTGAGCCCCGGCGTTGACTGGATGACTTCGCGCAGACGGTCCTCCAGTGCGTCGGCGGTGGCGAAGAAGAGGCCGCCGTCGAACCGGATCACTGCAATGCCGGGAACGATCTCGTCGCCGGGGTGCCCGTCGGCTTCACGGAAGACCTGGGTGCCCGGTTCGCGGCCGAGGGCCGGCATCTGCGGGTGGGTGGCCACCCGGACGAGCCAGAGGAGCGAGAGGCCGATCCCGATGACGACGCCCGCGAGCACGCCGAAGATGAGGGTGCCAATGATCGCTGCGATCGCAATCCAGAAGTCGAACCTCTGCACCCGGGCAAGCCGCCGCAGCTCCGGAAGGTTCATCATGCCCATGACGACGGCCTCGATGATCAGCGCCGCCAGCACCGGCTTAGGCAGGATCGAGAACAGCGGCGCCAGGAAGAGCAGCGTGAGCAGAACTGTGACCCCCGAAGTGAGGGAGGCAAGGCCGGTCTTCGCCCCGGAGTGGTCGTTCAGCGAGCTCGCTGACAGACTCGTCGAGACGGGCATCCCCTTGAAGAGTCCTGCGGCAATGTTGGCCATCGACTGGGCTATCGATTCCTGGTTGATGTCGATCTGGTAGCGGTGCTTGGCAGCGAAGGCCCTCGCATCCCCGGCGGTCTGGGAGAAGCCGATCAGGACCAGCGCCACCGCCGCGAGGGCGACGGTGCCCACGTGGTCCCACATCAGCTGGCCGTCCGGAACCTGAAGCGAGGGCAGGCCGCTGGGCACGTCGCCCACCAGGGCCACGCCTTTGGCCCCGAGACTGAACAGCGCCTCGGCCAGCAATCCGCCCACCACCAGGACAAGGGCGCCTGGGACCTGGGGAGCGATGGCTTTCAGTCCGAAGACGACGGCCAGCGCGATGACCCCCACCACCACGGTGGTCGGCTGTGCCTCGCCCAGGGTGCCCAGCCAGGACCACAGTTCCTGGATGGGGTTGGAGCCGGTGACCTCGGTCCCGGTGAGTTTGGGGAGCTCCCCGATCACGACGTCGATCGCCGCGCCGAAAAGGAAGCCGGTGACCACGGCCTTCGAGAGGAACTGCGCAATCCAGCCCATCTTGAAGACGGCAAGAATCAGGAACAGGATCCCGGAGGCAAGGGTGATTCCGGCAACGAACGAGGCGACATCTTGCTCGCCGGTGATGCCTGCCGCGAGCACGGCACTGGCGGCCACTGCCGCCAGGCCCGAGCTCGGGCCCATCGAGATCTGCCGGCAGGTGCCGAAGATCGCATAGACGATGGCGCCGGCGGCCGCGGCATACAGGCCGTTCTGCAGCGGGATCCCGGCGATGCCTGCGTACCCCAGGTTCTTCGGAACGATCAAGGCCGCGACGGTGACGCCGGCGATCAAATCGCCGCGCAGCCACGAACGGTCGTAGGAGCGGAATTGGCCGATGAGGGGGATCCTGGTAGGCCTCTGCCCTTGCGCCTTGGTCATGCGCTCTTCATACTCCAAGTCCGGCGGTTCCGCCAGAGTCCCCTCGACAGCCACGCGGGGTCACTTACGGCCCACCCGGAATGCCGGAATCGGCCGTTAATGACCCCGCGTTAGTTGTTAGCTGGCGCTCTTCTGGGCGACGAGTTCGATCTCGACGAGCATCTTGGGATCCAGGAATGGCAGCACATGAACGAGGGAGAGCGTCGGTCGGATGTCGCCGAAGACCTCGCCGTGGGCTCGGCCGGATTCTTCCCACTTGGTGATGTCCGTCAGGTACAGCTTGGACTGCACCACGTCCTCGAAGCCGAAGCCGGCCTCGGCCAGCACTGCGCCGAGCTTCTGCAGGATGTAGCTGGTCTGGGAATAGAAGTCGTCGCCCACAATTCCGTCATCGCCGCTGGCAGCGGTCGCGGAGATGTAAAGGGTGTTGTCCACCTGAACAGCCCGGGAATAGCCGAGGGTCTGTTCCCAGGTGGAGCCGGTACCGAAGGTCTTGCGCATGATGGGCCTTTCGCTGTTGCCGCAAGGATCGGCATAACTGTAGGGCGCAAGACACTTGAGCCGCCAAACCGGGTGACTTTGTGTCGGCGGGCCTGAGCGGGGCGACTGCCCGGGCTAGAGCTCCTGGCGGTAGACGAGCAGTTTGATGTCCGTGCCCGGGACCAGCCAGTCGCGCTCCGGCGCCCGGAGGAAGCCGGTCTTCAGGTAGAGGCCGTGCGCGCTTTCCCAGCTCTCGCCCGTGGTCAGGGCCACGGCGTGGATACCGGGCAGGTTCCTGGCGTGCTCGATGATGGCCTGGACCATGGCCTTGCCGGCGCCGCTGCGCTGCACGGAGGGGTCCACCACGAGCATGCGGAACTCGAGCTCGTCGCTCCGGGCGATGTCCGCGTAGGGCTCCCCGGCGACCGCCAGCGTCACGGAGCCGAGGATCCGGCCCTCGCGCTCCGCGACCCAAACCGTCGCGGCCGCGGCACGCTGGGCGACGTTTTGGATCTGCTGCATGTACGGGTGGTCGGCGCTCTCGAAGTAGCCCGCCGCCAGGTAGGCGTCCCGGGTGATGCGCGCTATGGCGTCGAAGTCGGCCGGAACGGCGGGGCGAATGAGGATCTGCGAAGGCACCTGTCAATGGTACGGGCGCCTGGCGCGGGCGGTGTCCGGAAAGGCCGTTTCCGTGACTGAACTATCACTCAGGCCAATCACTCAGGCCCCGAGCCGGCCCGGCGAGGCGCGTTAGAGCGGGAACTTGCCGGAGAGTTCCAGCGGTCCGGCGCACGTCCATGCGGCCAGGCGCTCGTCGTCGGAGGGGCCGCCGGCCAGGGGGCTGGTGAGCCGCGGCCGGCGCACCCAGCAGCCTGCCTCCTCGGCGATCAGGGCACCGGCAGCGAAGTCGTGCTCGTTGAGCCCCCGCTCACCGAAGGCGTCGTGCGTGCCGTCCGCCACGAGGCACAGGTCCAGTGCCGCGGACCCGAGCCGGCGCATGTCGGCGAAGCCGTCCATCAGGCTGCCGAGGCCGGCGGCCTGTTCCGCCCGGACCACCGGATCGTAGCTGAAGCCGGTGGCCAGGATCTGCCCGGTCCGTCCGGGGACCGGGCCGAACAGGGCGGTCAGCTGGTCCTGTTCCTGGAGCCAGGCACCCTCGCCGCGGGACGCGTAGTAGGTGCGCCCCAGCGCCGGTGCGCTGACGACGCCGGCCAGCCAGACGCCGTCGGCGTCCGCCACCGCCACGGAGGTGGCGTAGTACACGATGTTGCGGATGAAATTGGTGGTTCCGTCGAGCGGGTCGATGGACCAGCGGTAGCCGCTGGGCTCCGCCGGCAATACGGTGCCGCCCTCCTCCCCCGTGATGATGTCCCACGGCCGGGCGGCGGTGATGACGTCCCGGACGGCGGCTTCGGCGGCGAGGTCAAAGGCGGTTACCCAGTCTCCTGAATCGCCCTTGTTGCTGACGTCCAGGGCGGCGGTCTTCCGGGTGGCCAGGACTGCGGCCCCCGCCGCCGCGGCCGACTTGGCCAGTTCCAGCAGCCCCGGAATGCCGGGCGCAGGCGGGCCGGCAGCGTGGGAGCTCATTCGGCCGCCGGCCCGTTCGCCAGCAGGGCACGGAAGCCGTCCTCGTCCAGGACCGGGACGCCGAGCTGTTCGGCCTTGTCCAGTTTGGTGCCGGCGTTCTCGCCCGCCACCACGTAGCTGGTGTTCTTCGACACCGATCCGGCCGCCTTGCCGCCGCGGATCAGGATGGCTTCCTTGGCCTCATCGCGGCTGAAGCCCTCGAGGCTTCCGGTCACCACCACGGTCAGCCCCTCCAGGGTCCTGGGCATGGACTCGTCGCGTTCGTCCGCCATCCGGACGCCGGCGTCCGCCCAGCGGTCCACGATGTCGCGGTGCCAGTCCTCGGCGAACCATTCAGTCAGCGCCTGGGCGATGACCGGACCGACGCCGTCGACGTTGGCGAGCTCCTCCTCGGAGGCCTGCCGGATGGCGAACATGCTGCCGAACGCGGTGGCGAGGGCGCGCGAAGCCCGCGGGCCGACGTGCCGGATGGACAAGGCCACCAGAATCCGCCACAGCGGCTGGGACTTCGCTTTCTCCAGTTCCCGGAAGAGCTTGTCCGTGGTGGCCGTGGGCTTGGACGGGGTCTTGGTGGTGGCCTTGGTGAAGAAGTAGGGCACCAGCTCGAATTCCCCGGTGCCGGCTCCCTTGGAGCGCTTCTCCCGGCGGACGCGGACGTCCGCGAGCTGCTCCGGAGTGAGGTCGAACAGTGTCGCCTCGGTGGTCAGCGGCGGCGCTGCGGGCTCGGCCGGCTGGGTCAGTGCGATGGCGGCTTCCCAGCCGAGGGCCTCGATGTCGAAGGCGCCGCGGCCGGCAAGGTGGAAGACGCGTTCGCGCAGCTGCGCCGGGCAGGACCGGGAGTTGGGGCAGCGGATGTCCACGTCCCCTTCCTTTCCGGGGGCCAACGGCGTGCCGCAGGCGGGGCATTCGGTGGGCATGATGAAGTCGCGGACCGGCGGGTCCTGCTGGTCCCGCAGCGCCAGCACGGGTCCAACGATTTCGGGGATCACGTCTCCGGCCTTGCGCAGCACCACGATGTCGCCGATCTTGACGCCCTTGGCCTTGACCACTTCCTGGTTGTGCAGGGTGGCCATTTCCACGGTGGAGCCGGCCACCTTGACCGGTTCCATCACGCCGTACGGGGTGACCCGGCCGGTGCGGCCGACGTTGACGGCGATGTCGAGCAGTTTGGTGTGGACCTCTTCGGGCGGGTACTTGTAGGCCACGGCCCAGCGCGGAACGCGGGTCGTGTACCCCAGGGCGCGCTGGGTGGCGAAGTCGTCCACCTTGATCACAATGCCGTCGATCTCGTGGGTGAGGCTGTGCCGCTTGTCGCCGTAGCGCTTGATGAATTCCAGCACGTCAGCCAGCCCGGCGAGGACCTCGAAGTACGGGCTGGTGGGCAGTCCCCATTCGGCGAGCTTGCGGTAGGTCTCCGACTGGCTCGCAGTTTCGAGTCCCTCGCGGGCGCCGATGCCATGGACGTACATCCGCAGCGGACGCTTGGCGGTTTCGGCCGGGTCTTTCTGCCGCAGCGAACCTGCGGCGGCGTTGCGCGGGTTGGCCAGCGGCGCCTTGCCGGCCTCGATCAGGGCTTCGTTGAATTCTGCGAAGGCCTGGGACGGGATGAAGACTTCGCCGCGGACTTCCATCTCGGCCGGGAAGCCGGTGCCGCTGAGCTGCTGCGGGATTTCCTTGATGGTCAGGACGTTATGCGTGATGTCCTCGCCGGTGGTGCCGTCCCCGCGGGTGGCGGCCCGGACCAGCGCACCGTCGCGGTACAGCAGGTTAACGGCCAGGCCGTCGATCTTCAGTTCGGTGAGCCACGACGGCGGGTTGCCGCCGTTGCCGAGCTTGGCGACGCCCGCCTCGGCCTTCACCATCCAGGCCTCAAGCTCCTCGAGCGAGAAGACATCTTCCAGGCTGTACATGCGCTGCAGGTGTTGGACGGCGGTAAACGCCGCCGATACCTCGCCGCCGACTTCCTGTGTGGGCGAATCGTTGGCCACCAGTTCCGGATGCATGGCCTCGAGCGTTTCCAGCCGCCGGTAGAGCTCGTCGAACTCGGCGTCGGAGATGGTCGGTGCGTCCTCCTGGTAGTACGCAAAGCGGTGTTTGCGGACGTCTTCCACGAGGTTCTCGTACTCGGCGCGGACGTCCCCGGACGGGACCTGCTCCCCCTCGGGAGGTTGAGGATCCGTGGCGTGCCCGGGGGCTTCTTCGGAGGCTTGTTCGGTCTCTGCTGCGGTCTTCCCTGTGCTCACAGACCTATCCTGCCCTAGATCACCGCCATTGTCCGGTCAGTGGGCGGTCAGGGGGCCGGGCGCGGGTCCGACGCTGACCGCGAGGTCAGGCGGGCGCATCCTCGCTTGCAGTCCGGGCGTCGACCACTATCGCCGTGATGTTGTCCCGGCCGCCGCTGCTCAACGCCGCCTGGATCAGTTCGTCCACGGCCACCTGGGGGTCGGCCTCGGCCGCGAGGATGCCCGCAATCTGCTCATCGTTCAGTTCCCCGTTGAGACCGTCGGAGCAAACCAGGATCCGGTCGCCGTCCTCGAGGGGAAGCAGCCAGTAATCGGCCTCGGAGTCGTGCCCGGTTCCCAGCGCCCGGGTCACAACGTGCCGGCGCGGATACACGGCGGCCTCTTCTTCGGTGATCTGGCCGGTGTCCAGGAGTTCCTGGACCTCGGAATGGTCCACGCTGATCTGCGCGAGCTGGCCGTGGCTGTACCGGTAGGTGCGTGAGTCCCCGATGTTGAGCACCAGCCAGTACGGAACATCCAGTCGCTCCACTACAACGACGCCGGACAGGGTGGTTCCGGCGCGCGATCCAGTGGCGTGACGGATGCCCGCATCGGCCATGAGCAGGTGCTCCTGCAGGATATCGGCCGTCGCGTCCCGGCTGCCGGTCTTGAACTGTGGCAGCTCGGCCAGGGTGCGCACGCAGATGGCGCTGGCAACTTCGCCGGCCTCGTGCCCGCCCATGCCGTCCGCCACGGCGAAGACGGGGTCGGCGGCAATGAAAGCGTCCTCGTTCGCCTCGCGGCGCAGTCCCCGGTCCGTGCCGTACCCGCAGCGCAGGCGCGGTCCCTGTTTCCCGTCCGACGGCGGGATGGGGGCGTCTGGCATTGGGTTCATGGCGGTCCTCAATAAAGTGGTGCGCGGCCGCAGTGGTGCGCGAGGGTAATCGGCGGTCACAATCCGGGCCGGATCGCAACTGCCGGTCCGACTATTGCATATGCGCCGCACAACTGAGAAGCCCGCCACGGGCTACCACCGGACTGATCCGGTGCTCAGTCCAGGATCAGGCCGCGGCCGCTGCCGGGCTGCAGCTGCACCGGGTGGATTTCACCGAACCCGCGGACGTCCTCGGCCGGGCGGGGCACCAGGACGAAGCGTTCGTCCTGGTCCAGCGCGGCCGCGGTCATCGAATCCACCAGCACGGTTCCGGGGTCCGCGAGGGCCGTCAGGCGGGCGGCGAGGTTGACGGTGGGCCCGTAGATGTCGCCGAGGCGGGAGAGGATGCGGCCCCAGACCATGGCCACGCGGGCCTGGGGCAGGATCTCGTCCTCGGTGAAGGCACGGCACAAGGCGAGGGAGATCTCGGCGCCGGCCGCGGGAGTCTCGGCAATGTAGAGGACTTCGTCGCCGACGGTCTTGACCAGCCGGCCGCCGCCAACGGAGATGATCTCGGCGCATTTGTTCTCGAAGCGCTGCACCAGCTGGGCGAGGGTCTTCTCGTTCATCCGGCGGGACAGGCTGGTGTAGGACACGAGGTCGGCGAAGCCGACGGCCCGCGCCAACGGCAGCGGCGAATCGTCCTCGTCACCTTCGCGGCCCTCTTCGCTGGACTGCAGCCCGGCCTCGGCCCGGACTGCCAGGCGCTGCACACCGGCGTTGAGCTGGCGGCGCCAGGAATAGACGAGCATTTCCTCGAGGGCGTCAATGAGGTTCGGCAATTCGCTGACGAGCCGCTTCCGCGCGACGGCGTCCGGCACGCCATGTTCCTGGACCATGTCCTCCACCAGGGCCTCGATCTGCCACACGACCATCCGGTCGGTCATCTGGCCGATGGCCCGGGTGATGGAGATCGCGGCTTCCTCGGTGAGCTTGCCGTCGCGCACCAGGTCCACGATGGTGGACAGGGCGGCCTTGTCGCGCTCGGTGAAGGCGACATCTTCATCCCCGAGGTTGGGAAAGCCGAGTGCGCGCCAGAGTTTCCGGGCTGAGAGCAGCGAGAGTCCGGCACCGGCAGCGACTTCGCGACGCCGGAGCTTGCGTTCGCCGCCCAGCAGCCGCGCCTCGAGGGCCTTGGCGGCGAGCCGCTCGGCGGAGATCGTCCCGGTGGGCGGGGCTACAGGCTCAGGCAGGGGTTCTAATTCGGGTTCGGCGGCGGGTTCGATGAGCACGCCGGTTTCGGTGAGCACGCCGGTTTCGGTGTCGAAGGCGGTCTCGGCGTCGCTGTCGGCGGCAGCCGAACCGGCGACGTCCTCGGGTTCCCGGGGCAAATCCGGGGCAGCGAGGTCGATGTCCTGGTGGACGTTCTCAGCGTTCATCTCTTCCACCTTCTCTCGTCTCCCACGGCCAGGCCTCGCCCGGGTGGTAGGTCGTGCCATCGGCGTTGTGGGTCATGTCGTCCGCCCCGGACGTCTCGCCCTTGGGGAGATCGTCGATGGCGTCCAGCAGGAAATTACGGAATGTCGCGACCTCCGGGACATCGGGAACCACCGTTCCAAGGGGGTACCCGGTCTCCAAGGATATATTCCCGGAGTGCAATAGGCGCTGCAACAACGATTGCTCAATGGCCACATGGCGGACGGCAGCGAGGGGAACCTGTTCATCGCGCCGCCGTAACATGCCGTAGCGGGTAACTAAGCGCTGGCTGGTCAGGATGTAGCGGGTGGCGTGCCACGCCATGACCCGCGGGAGGCAATAGCCCAGCAGTACCCACGCCGCCAACGCCAGGCACACGGCGACCAGCCAGGGCGTCCACTCCGTGGGGATGAGGGGTACGAGCCGCGCCGGGCCGCCCTTGACAACCCAGGCGCTGGCGTAGGCGGCCAACGCCGGAACAACAACGAACATCAGCGCCGGGACAATGAGCATCCTGGGCTGGGGCCGGGTCATCACAATCACTTGCTCTCCCGGCAGGAGCACTCTACGCATAACCGCTTTCTGCTCCACCGCTGCCGTCGCCCTGCCCGTCGGTCCTGGCCGGGCTCCACGGCCTCAGGTGCACGACGTCGCCGGCCGTCACCACATGTTCATGGCCCGCGGCGTCGACCACCAGGAGCGAACCGTATTCGTCCAGGCGCGTGGCGTGGCCGATGATCTCGTGATCGCCCGGGAGCTGGGCACGGACCTGCTTGCCGAGGGTCGACAGCAAGTGCTCCACCCGTTTGTGCAGCGACGGGCCGCCTGCCATGCCGGCGGCGGGGTCGCCGTCGGCGTTGCAGAAACTCCGGTAGAGGGTCGCGAAGCGGGACAGGTAGCTCTTCAGGAGTTCCGTCCGGTCCACTGTGTCCGGATTCTCCAGCAGCACGGACGTGGCCGTGGGAACCGGGAGTTCGGGCTCGGTCAGCGTGACATTCAGGCCGGTGCCGAGAATGACCGGCGGCGTGCCGGCGCCGCCGAGCGGGCCGAGCTGGGCCAGGATGCCTGCGATCTTCCGGCCCCGCACCAGGACGTCGTTGGGCCATTTGAGTTCCGCCGGAAGGCCAGCTGTGTCCGTCAGGGTCTCACGCAGGGCGAGGGCGGCCAGGAGGGAGAACCAGGAGTATCTGTGGGTCGGCAGCGGCCGGCCGGAGGCGTTGACCGGCCGGAGCACGAGCGAGACGGAGACGGAGCTGCGGGCCGGCGCCTCCCAGCGGCGGTCCAGCCGGCCGCGCGCGGCGCTTTGGTACTCGGCCGTCAGCACCGACAGGTCCGGCCACACGCCGGGATCCTCGGTCACACCGCGGAGGAGATCGGCATTGGTGGAGCCGGTGGACTCGACCACCGTCAGGCGCGGAATTCCGTTGGCGGACAGGAAGGCCTCATCGCTGAGGGCACTCAGGTCCAGGGGCGGACGGTCCGGGGTTTCCTGCACGGCTTCCATCCTTGAATCCTACCGAGGAAAGCGCACCGGGGCTCCGACCGGCTGACTCAGATACCTCCGCGGAAACTCCCCACCTTTGGCCGGCACGTCCGGCGTGTCGGCCGGACATGCCGGGGATTTCCGGCGTCCGGCCCCCAACTGAGGGGAAAATTCCGCAGGGCAGACGGCCACAAACACCCAGCAAGTTCAGAGGAAGATGTCCGGGACCAGCTGGTCCTCGGGCGCGCCGAGGCTGTACGGGCTGAAGTCCGTCACCCCTGCCGCCGCGAGGACTTCTTCATCCGTGTAGAAGTTTCCGCTCCGGCTGCCGCGCGCAGGGACCGCGTTGCCGCCGGTCAGCACGGCGTGGGCGGCGTCGGCCATGATTTCGGGGCTGCGGGCGCCCTTGACGATCATCTCGCCGCCGGGCATGTTGCGGATGGCCGCGGTGTCGATCAGGGTGCATGGCCAGAGCGAGTTCACACTGACGCCGTCGGCCTTGAGCTCCTCGGCCAGCCCCAGCGTGGTCAGGCTCATGCCGTATTTGGCCATGGTGTAGGCCAGGTGCAGTCCGGCCCACTTGGGATCCAGGTTCAGGGGCGGGGAAAGCGTGAGGATATGCCCGGCATCGGAAGCCCGCAGCGCCGGCAGGGCCATCTTCGAGAGCAGGAAGGTGCCGCGGACGTTGATGTCCTGCATGAGGTCGTAACGCTTCATGTCCACGTCGTCGGTCGAGGAGAGATCGATCGCCGACGCATTGTTAATCACGACGTCGATCCCGCCAAAGCGGTCCACGGCGGCGCCGACAGCGCCGGCGACGTCGGCGTCGTTGCGCACGTCACCGACCAGCGGCAAGGCCTGGCCACCGGCGTCCTCGATCTGCTCGGCGGCGCTATAAACGGTGCCCTCCAGCCTGGCGTGGGGCTGTCCGGTCTTGGCCATCAGGACGATATTGGCGCCGTCCCGGGCTGCGCGGAGCGCGATCGCCAGGCCGATGCCGCGGCTGCCCCCGGAGATGAGGACAGTGCGGCCCTGAAGGGAACCGGCGGCCTGGTACGGCCCTGCGGCGGTGCCCGAAGCATCATTGCTTGAAGTCATGCCCACACTCTAGCGGACCTATGTTACTGGCGGGTAACAAAGCGGTGCGGGAGTTTCGCGGCGGGAAAATTGTAGGTTCCCTACAGCGGCGCCCGCCAATACCGTCACTAGACTTGCCAGCAGAGCCCTGCTTTTGTGGATTCCAGCTAAAGGACCCCGCGGGACGGGCGCCGTACAACTTAGCTACAGAGCCGGAGAAACTTGATGAGCCACGATCTGACCACGACTGCGGGAAAGATTGCAGATTTCCGCGACCGCCAGGCCCGTGCCGAGCAGCCCTCCGGTCCGGAAGCGATTGCCAAGCAGCACGCGCGCGGCAAGAACACCGCCCGCGAGCGCATCGACCTGCTGCTGGATGCCGGCTCCTTCGTCGAATTCGACGCGCTGGCCGTGCACCGCTCCACCGCGTTCGGCATGGAGAAGAAGAAGCCCCTCGGCGACGGGCTCGTCTCCGGCTACGGCACGGTGGACGGCCGCCCGGTCGCTGTCTACAGCCAGGACTTCTCCGTCTATGGCGGCTCGCTGAGCCAGGTCAACGGCGAAAAGATCGTCAAGGTCCAGGAATTCGCGCTGCGCAACGGCTGCCCCGTGGTCGGCATCCTCGACGGCGGCGGTGCCCGCATCCAGGAGGGCGTCGCCTCCCTGGCGATGTTCGCGGACATCTTCCGCAACAACGTCCACGCCTCCGGCGTCGTCCCGCAAATCTCCCTGATCATGGGCCCCTCCGCCGGCGGCGCGGCCTACTCCCCCGCCCTGACCGACTACGTGGTCATGGTGGACAAGACCTCCCACATGTTCATCACCGGCCCGGATGTCATCAAGACCGTCACCGGCGAAGACGTGGACATGGAAACCCTCGGCGGCGCCCGGCAGCACAACGCCAACACCGGCACCTCGACCTACCTGGCCTCGGACGAGGCCGACGCGGTCGAGTTCGTCCGCGAGCTGCTGGATTTCCTGCCCTCCAACAACCTCGCCGAGGCCCCGGTGCTGGAGCACCAGCAGGAGCTGGAGGCCGACGACGACGACCTCGCCCTGGACGCGCTGATCCCGGACTCGGCCAACCAGCCGTACGACATGCGCAAGGTCATCGAGCAGATTGTCGACGACGCGCACTTCCTTGAAATGCAGTCCCTCTACGCCCCGAACGTGATCATCGGCTACGGCCGGGTGGAGGGGCACACGGTGGGCATCGTGGCCAACCAGCCCATGCAGTTCGCCGGCACCCTGGACATCGCGGCATCGGAAAAAGCCGCCCGCTTTGTCCGGCACTGCGATGCCTTCAACATCCCTATCATCACCCTCGTGGACGTCCCGGGCTTCCTGCCGGGCAAGGACCAGGAGTTCCAGGGCATCATCCGCCGCGGCGCCAAGCTGCTCTACGCCTACGCCGAGGCCACCGTGCCCAAGCTGACCGTCATCACCCGCAAGGCCTACGGCGGGGCCTACATCGTGATGGGCTCCAAGAAGCTTGGCGCGGACCTCAACCTCGCCTGGCCCACCGCCCAGATCGGCGTCATGGGCGCCCAGGGCGCCGTGAACATCCTGTACCGCCGCGAACTCGCCGCGGTGGCCCAGGACGGCGGCGACGTCGAGGCCAAGCGTGCCGAGGTGATCCGCCAGTACGAGGAAGAGCTGCTCAACCCGTACCAGGCCGCCCAGCTCGGCTACGTGGACGCCGTCATCGCACCGTCCGAGACCCGGGTGCAGATCATCAAGGGCCTGCGCGCCCTCCGGGACAAGCGGGCCGCCCTGCCCGCCAAGAAGCACGGGAACATCCCGCTGTGAGCCCCGAGACCCCAGAGGCACCCCTGCTTGCTGTCGTCAAGGGCGAACCGACGCCGGAAGAGCTGGCGGCGCTGGCCGCCGTCGTGCTGTCCCTGGCGCAGACCCAGCAGGCCGCACCGGAAAGCCCCGGCGTCCGGCACTGGGTCCGCCGGCAGCAGCTTCGGCTGGCGCCCAGGCCGGGTCCGGAGGCCTGGCGCCGCAGCCTCGGCTGAGCGGACCTGGTCAAGCGTCCTGGCCGAGCGGGCACCCGCACCCGAGTTCTGCACGGGAAAAGTTGCGCGCGAAAAAGTTCAGTGACTCTTTCATAACCACGGCGGCCGGGCTAGTCTCGTCGGGTGACTACCGAAATCATCGCCTCAGACAACACTGCCCCCGCGCGCCCGCAGACCGCCATTGACGCCGTCGCCGACGCCTACACGGACACCCTCATCCGGCTCAACCCGAGCTTTGCCACCGAGCTCGGCCTGCCCGGGCACGAGACCGAGTACCAGGACTTCTCCCCCGCCGGCCACGAGGAATTCGCGGCCGCGGCGCGCGAGGCACTCGCGGCGCTGGACGGGCTGGAGCCGGTTGACGACGTCGACGCCGTCACGCTCGACGCCATGCGCGAGCGGCTAGGCCTGAAGCTGGAAATCCACGAATCGGGCTGGGCCACGGCCGATCTGAACAACATCGCGTCCCCGTCCCAAGACATCCGCGCGATCTTTGACCTCATGCCGACGGATACCGCCGGGCAGTGGGAGCACATCGCGGGCCGGGCCCAGAATGTCCCCGCCGCGATCGACGGCTACATCGAGTCGCTGCGTTCGGCGATGCAGGACGGCAAGGTGGCTGCTGCCCGCCAGGTTTCGATCGTGATCGAGCAGGCCACCAAGCACGCCGCGGACGACGGCTTCTTCGCGAAGCTCGCCGCCGGCGCCAAGACCGCGGACGGCCCGCTCCCGGCGGAACTGCAGTCCCGGCTCGACGCCGGCGCGGCAGCTGCCCGGGTGGCGTACTCCCGGCTCGCGGGATTCCTCGAGTCCGAGCTCCTGCCCGTCGCACCGGCCAAGGACGCCGTGGGCCGCGCCCGCTACGCCCTGGCATCCCGGGACTTCCTCGGCGCCACCGTGGACCTGGAGGAGACTTACGCCTGGGGCGTCCAGGAGCTCGACCGCCTCATCGCCGAACAGGAACGGGTGGCCGGCGAAATCCGGCCCGGCGCCACGGTTGAGGAAGCCAAGGAGATCCTGAACAACGATCCCGCCCGCCAGCTCAAGGGCACCGACGCCCTCCAGGCCTGGATGCAGGAACTGTCCGACAAAGCCGTCGCCGAGCTCGCCGGCGTCCACTTCGAGATCCCGGACGTCATGAAAACGCTGGAGTGCCGGATCGCGCCCACCGATGAAGGCGGCATCTACTACACGGGCCCCTCGGAGGACTTCAGCCGCCCGGGCCGGATGTGGTGGTCCGTACCGGCCGGCGAGGACACGTTCACCACGTGGGCCGAGACCACCACGGTGTATCACGAGGGAGTGCCCGGCCACCACCTCCAGGTCGCCACGGCCACCTACCGCCGCGAGCTGCTGAACAAGTGGCGCCGCAGCGTGTGCTGGACCTCGGGCCACGGCGAAGGCTGGGCGCTCTATGCGGAGCGGCTCATGCAGGAGCTCGGCTACCTCAACGATCCGGGCGACCACATGGGCATGCTGGACATGCAGCGCATGCGCGCGGCCCGCGTGGTGTTCGACATCGGCGTGCACCTGGAGCTTGAGGTCCCGGAGCGCTGGGGCAGCGGCATCTGGACGCCGGACAAGGGCTACGAGTTCCTTAAGAAGAACCTTGCGATCAGTGAGGGGCAGCTGAAGTTCGAGTTCACCCGCTACCTGGGCTGGCCGGGCCAGGCCCCGTCCTACAAGGTGGGTCAGCGGCTCTGGGAGCAGATCCGCGAGCAGCTGGAATCCCGCCCCGGCTTCGAGCTCAAGGCATTCCACACGAAGGCCCTGAACATCGGCTCGGTTGGCCTCGACACCCTCAAGCGCGCACTCCTGGGGTAGGGCGGTCCCGGGAGCAGACATCTTCTCGGCACGCTGCCGRATGTCTGCTCCCGGGCCTCGGCCGGGAGACAATCGCCACATTCCGCYTGGGAATAACTTCACAATCGGGCAGTATTCCGGCGGAATTCCCGGGATTAGGCCGTCGCGGCAAAAATACTGGCCCGTAACATTTCTCAACATCCGTTCGTCATGCTATTCGTACCGGTCCTAGCGTGTTCCGGTGACCACTCAGACAAGCACCCCCGCACCTGCTGGAAAGACCGGGTTCCAGCTGCCCAAATGGGCCGGCTCGTTCGGCTTCCAGATCATCGCCGCCCTGATCGTCGGCCTGGGCCTTGGCCTGCTGGCGAAGTACACCGGCAGCACCAAGGCCAACCCCAACGCCCTCGGCACCACGCTGCAGACCATCGGCTCGAGCTACGTCTCGCTGCTGCAGACCGCCGTCGTCCCCCTGATCTTCACCGCCGTCGTCAGCTCCATCTCCAACCTGCGCGCCGTTTCCAACGCCGCCCGGCTGGCCTGGAACACGCTGCTCTGGTTCGCGATCACCTCGCTGATCGCCGTGCTGATCGGCATCGGCCTGGGCGTGCTGCTGCAGCCCGGCGCAGGCACCGGCATCAACCAGGAGGCCAAGTACGCCGGCAAGTCCGGTGACTGGTGGGCCTTCCTGACCGGGCTGTTCCCGAAGAACTTCCTGGGCCTCGGCGCGACCACCACGGTCACCGACGGCGTCGCCACCACAGCCGTGAGCTTCAACGTCCTCCAGATCCTGGTGATCGCGATCGCCGTCGGCATCGCCGCACTCAAAGTTGGCAAGGCGGCCGAGCCGTTCCTGGCCCTGAACGCGTCTGCCCTTGCCGTCATCCAGAAGGTCCTCTGGTGGATCATCCGGATCGCGCCGCTTGGCACCGTCGGCCTGATCGGCAACGCCGTGGCCGTCTACGGCTGGGACACCATCGGCTCGCTCGGCAAGTTCACCGTGGCGATCTACATTGGCCTGGCGCTTGTGCTGTTCGTGGTCTACCCCGTCCTGATCCGCAGCCACGGACTGTCCGTCCGGCAGTACTTCTCCGGCGTGTGGCCGGCCGTGCAGCTGGCGTTCGTCTCCCGCTCCTCGATCGGCACGCTGCCGCTGACCCAGCGCGTGACCGAACGCAGCCTGGGTGTCCCCCGCGCCTACGCCTCCTTCGCGGTGCCGCTGGGCGCGACCACCAAGATGGACGGCTGCGCGGCGATCTACCCGGCCGTGGCGGCGATCTTCGTGGCCCAGTTCTTCGGCATCCAGCTCGACTTCACCCAGTACCTGCTGATCGCGCTGGTGTCCGTGCTCGGCTCGGCCGCGACCGCCGGCACCACGGGCGCCGTCGTCATGCTGACCCTGACGCTCTCCACGCTGGGACTGCCGCTGGCCGGCGTCGGCCTGCTGCTGGCGATCGACCCGATCCTGGACATGGGCCGCACCGCCGTCAACGTGGCCGGACAGGCCCTGATCCCGGCCATCGTGGCCAAGCGGCAGGGCATCCTGGACGAAACGCTGTACAACGCGCCGCGGAACGGCGATCCGTTCAGCGACGACGTCGCTGACGCTTCCGGTGGCACTGCCGTCGACCCCTCCGCCGCCGCTCCCGCGGCCGGACGGGAAGAGCGCGAACTGGCTGACGCCAGGGCGTAGCCACTGAACGAGTCTTCACCAGAGAAGTCCCCGGGAATCCCCCGGGGACTTCTCTGGTTTAACCGGCGCCGGCCCGAATCGCCGGGGCCTAATGTCCGCCGATCACACCCTTTTCGGCCGCCTTGGTGACGGCGTCCGCTTCTGCCTGGGTCAGGGTCCCGTCCTTGACCGCCTGGTCCAGCCGGGGCTTCAGCGCCGCGGCGTGATTGGCCTGCTCGGCGGCGCGCATTTCCTCCAGGGCCGCGGTGACCTTGGCTTCATCGATGCCGAGCGATTTCGCCAGGGAGGCGGCCAGGGCCTTCTGCATTGCGGCGCGGTCCGGCTTCTGCCCCGGCTGCCCTGGGGCCGGCGGGGTGGCCGGCCTGTTGGCTTCGCGGAAGGCCTTCAGGGCGTCGGTGACCTTGGCCTCGTCGACGCCGAGCTTGGCGGCGAGTTCCTTGGCGCGGGCGCCCGACTCCGCACCGCCGTGGCCGTGGTGTCCGCCGCGCATGCCGTAGCCGTCGGCGAAGTTGTTCCCGGGGGCACTCGAGCTCGGCGTCGGGGTCGGCGTCGTGGTGGCGGAGGCCATCCCGGCGACCCCGAGCCCGGCGCCCAGTGCCACGGCCGCGGCCCCGAGGCCGAGCGCGATTTTGGTGGTGCGTGACATCTGCTGTCTCCTGGATCTGCCGCGCGGTGACGGCGCTTGAAGCTGATGGTTCGTCCGGGGAAGGCTGCTCCACGAGCACCTCCAGTCTGCACCCGCCCCAGCAGAGATAGCTGTTTCCCAGCTTTCACTTTCCTGTGAATCCGGCATAGACGCCCAGGCGGCAAGACGGCGGCAAAAGTGGATAGGCTCTGGGCATGCTGATCGTCACATCGAACGACATCCCGGGCCACCGGATCGACGCCGTCTTCGGCGAAGTCATGGGCCTGACCGTCCGGTCCCGGGACATCACCGCCCAGGTCATGGCGGGCCTGCGTTCCCTGGGCGGCGGCGAGGTCCTGGAAATGACGCGAGCCCTCTACGACAGCCGGCAGGATGTCATGGCCCGAATGGTGGCCGAGGCCGAGCAGCGCGGCGCCAACGCCATCATCGCCATGCGCTTCGACACGTCAGCGATCGGGCAGAACTGGACGGAGATCTGCGCGTATGGCACCGCCGTATTTGCCATTCCGCTCTCGCAGAATCAGCCCGGAGCCACGGGCCAGTCCATCTACCTGACCAATTCCGGCGGCGCGGCAGCCCAGCTCAAGCCCTGAAAATACTTGCCCAGAGTGCAAACATGCACGTAGTGTAAGCGCGTGCCCTCATCACCATCCCCCTCTGCCTCCCAGGCCGCCGCCTCCGGCGAACCCGGGGTCCCCTCGCGCCGCGAACTGAACAAGGCCGCTACCCGGCAGGCCATCACGGACGCCGCCATGGACCTGCTCCGCACCCGGGGTCCCGGAAACTTCACGGTGGAGGACATCGCCGACGCCGCGGGCATCTCCCGCCGCACCTTCTTCAACTACTTCGGCAGTACCGAGGCGGCGCTCGCCTCGGTGACGTTCGGCTTCCTGGACACGGCACTTCAGCAGTTCCGGCTCCGGCCGGCAGGCGAGCCCATCCTGGAATCGGCCCGCGCAGCCCTCGTTGAACTGGCCGATCCCATGACTGTGGCACCGGTGGCCGAGCTCTACAGCCTGGGCCAGACCAATCCCCAGCTCAGCCGCTCCGAGCTGGAAGCCTGGGACCACTGCACCGAACAGATCATCGACGCCGCCCGCGAACGCTTTGCGCTGACGGCGGGCGGCGACGTCGACGAGCTGTATCTCCGCGCCCTCGCCGGCTCCGTCATCTCATGCGGAAAAGCCGCCATGGATGTCTGGTTCGCCCGCTGCGGCGGCGACCTGACCCCCGAGTCCCTGTCCATCCTGCGCCAGCTCCTCATCGATTCCATGGGCCTCCTCGGCTCCGGATTCGCATCCCACTCCCCCGCCACCCCTTCCCCAGATCGGCACTGACATGGCCCTGTTGCTCTACCGTCTCGGCAAGTTCTCCTACCGCCACCGCTGGCTCGTCATCTCCCTCTGGCTCGCCGTCCTGGTGGCCGTCGGCGGCGCGGCTGCCGCCTTCCACGGCACCATGTCCAACAACTTCCAGATCCCCGGCACGGAAACCCAGCAGATGGCGGACAAGCTCAAGCAGGAGCTGCCCAAGTCCTCCGGCGGCTCGGCCGGCATCGTGTTCGAGTCGCAGAACGGCCAGTTCACCCAGGAAGGCAAGGACGCGGTCTCGGTTGCGCTGACCAAGCTGAAAGCCCTTCCCGACGTTCAGGGCGCCGTGGACCCGTTCGCCACCCAGGCCCAGCTGGACAAGGCCGTCACGGATCTAGCCGCCGGCGAGCAGCAGGCATCCGCAGGACAGTCGCAGCTGGACGCGTCGGCCGCCCGACTGGCCGCTGGCAAGGCCCAGCTGGCCGCCGCCGAACAGCAGATGGCCGCGGCCGGCATGTCCCCCGAGGCCATCGACGCCCAGCTCGGCCAGCAGAAGGCCGCCCTCGCCGCAGGCCAGGAAAAGCTCGACGCCGGAACCAAGGAACTCGAGGCCGGTGCGGCCAAGCTCGCCCTGGCCAAACGCCAGCTTGAGGCCTCACAGGGCATGCGGTTCGTGTCCGAGGACGGCACCGCGGCAATCGCGCAGGTCCAGTTCAAGACCTCGATCAACGGGCTGGCCCCCGCGGTGCGCCAGCAGGTCCAGGACATCGCCCACGAGGTCTCGTCTGCGGGCGTGACCGCCCTGGCCAGCAAGGAAATCACCGAGGATGTCTCCGAACTGTTCGGCATCTCCGAGATCCTCGGCATCGCCATCGCGGCCCTGGTGCTGATCGTCATGCTGGGAACCCTGATCGCCGCCGGGCTCCCCCTGCTGATGGCCCTGGTCGGTGTGGCAGTGGGCGTCGGCGGCACCTTCGCCCTCAGCGGCGCCGTCAACATGAGTTCCATCTCCCCGATGCTGGCACTCATGCTGGGCCTCGCCGTCGGCATCGACTACTCGCTGTTCATCGTCAACCGGCACCGCGGCCAGCTCCTGGCCGGCATGGACGGGGAAGAATCCGTCGCCCTCGCCACCGGCACGTCCGGCAACGCTGTGCTGTTCGCGGGCCTGACGGTCATCATCGCCCTCGCGGCCCTCGTCATTCCGGGCCTTCCCTTCCTGGCCGTGATGGGCCTGTCCGCCGCCGCAACGGTGGCAGTCGCCGTCGTCGTCGCCCTGACCCTCACCCCGGCCATGCTGTCCCTGATCGGACCGAGGCTCATCTCCCGCCGGGTCTGGGCCAAGGCGGAGAAGCACAACGCCGCCCCCGGGCACGAGAGCGCGGACCGTGCCCGCGACGAACGCCGCAGCAAACAGGGCTGGGGCGGCCTCGTCACGCGGCACCCGGTCCTGGCGCTGCTGGCCGGGGTCCTGCTGTTGGGCATCGTGGCGCTGCCGGCCAGCCAGTTGCGGCTTGCGCTGCCCGACGGCGGGTCCGAGCCCGTGGAGTCGCAGGCGTTCAAGGCCTATGACGTCACCGGCCGCAGCTTCGGCGAAGGCATGACAGGCCCGATCGTGGTGGTGGGCGACTTCCCCGCCGGCCTGAGCGCGGACGAAGCCACGGCCAAGCAGCTCGACGTCGCCGATATCCTCCGCGGCACGGCCAACGTCACCGCCGCCATTCCGGTGGCCCTGAGCGAGGACCGCCGCACCGCGGTGTTCCAGGTCATTCCCCGGGAGGGTCCGGCCAGCGCGAGCACGGTCAAGGTGGTCTCCGAGCTGCGCGCCGAAAAAGACCGCATCAAGGAATCCACCGGTGTCAGCATCGGCCTCACGGGACAGACCGCCGGCAACGTCGACGTCTCCTCCAAGCTCGGTGATGCCCTGCCCCCGTACCTGGCCATCGTCGTCGGGCTGTCCCTGATTCTGCTGCTCCTCGTGTTCCGCTCCATCGTGGTGCCGCTGCTGGCCACGGGCGGCTTCCTGCTCTCGCTGGCGGCCTCCTTCGGAGCCGTCGTCGCGGTCTACCAGTGGGGCTGGCTGGGGACAGTGTTCGGCGTCGAAAACCCGGGCGCAGTGCTGAGCTTCCTGCCGATCATCCTGATCGGTGTGCTGTTCGGGCTGGCGATGGACTACCAGGTGTTCATTACCTCGGGCATGCGCGAGTCCTTCATGCACGGCGAATCGGCCAAGCATGCTGTCCGCACCGGCTTCAGCCATGCCGCTTCCGTGGTGACCGCCGCCGCCATCATCATGGTCAGCGTGTTCGCCGGCTTCATCTTCTCGCACCTGAACATGGTCCGGCCGCTGGGCTTCGCGATGGCGTTCGGTGTCCTGGTCGACGCGTTTGTGGTCCGCATGACGATCGTCCCCGCCGTGATGTACCTGCTCGGCGAAAAGGCGTGGTGGCTGCCCCGCTGGCTGGACCGGGTCCTGCCGGACGTCGACGTCGAGGGCGCCAAGCTCCGGCCCGCGGCTTCAGCCTCAGCCCAAAGCGAGCCCGAGCCGGAGGAGATCGGCGCGCGCTGACAGTCACAGCTTGCCGACGAGTTGCCCTAAAGCCGCCCGCTGATCATTCCGATCGGCGGGCGGCTTTTTCGTGCGTGCAACTCGGGAAGGCTTGTGGGTCCGTTCGCCGCTCAAGCCGCCGATGAGCCGGCAGACTTCACCCGCTTGAGCGTCTTCGAGCGGTGGCGCTCGTCGCGGCGCTGGCGGCGGGACTCCGTGCTCGCTTCGCCGGTAGGCGATCCGGGCAACGGTGGTGCGGTGGAGTGGTAGGTGTGGCCGGTGGGGGTGGTGAGTTCGATGGTGTGCCGTGGTCCTGGGCGTGGGATGGCGGTCCAGCCGGGGGTTTCTTTGGTGTGGTTGCAGGCTTCGCAGAGTCCGGCGCCGTTGTCCGTGGTGGTCGGGCCGCCGGTGTGGTGGGGGATGATGTGGTCCAGGTGGCGGATCGGCGCGTCGCA